>NNSL01000396.1 GCA_003123965.1 Balneolaceae bacterium SMO_bin1 | reverse complement strand
AAATTCGGTTTGCTTGAACTCAGCAAGATAAACGGCACCGCTGCAAGCGATACCAGAACAGCTAATAAAGGAATATACGTAAGCTCCATGTCTGTGAATCAGTACTTGGTTTAAAATCCTGCCGGGAACATCGTCATAATAAATTCAACGATATATACATTGAAGATACCTACTACCAACAGCGCCAGCGCCATTACGCCCATCGGAAACATCATGCTGAATCCTACTTCATTCTTTTGGGCTGAAACGGCTGTTTCGGCCGGCTGCTCTGTTTCGGGGCTACGCAGGTATACCTTCTCTAAAATGCGGAAGAAATACACGGCATTAAGTAATGAACTAATGAGTATTACAGCTAAAAGTAGCCAGCTGCTGTTTTCTATGGTGCCCAGCGCCAGATACCACTTGCTAAAAAATCCGGCCAGCGGCGGAAGCCCCACCATTGAGATTGCGGCCGTGGTAAAGGCCGCCATGGTCCATGGGTATTTTTTGCGATAACTGTCGTTAAACTTGGTGATGACTGAATGCCCTTCTTTTAGTCGCATACTTCCGGAAACCAAAAATAGCAGTGCTTTCATAAGGGCGTGATTTAAAACGTGCAGTACTGCGCCGATAAATCCAAACGGATTTGCCAGGCTGATGCCCATTATAATATATCCGATTTGGGAGACGCTGCTGTAGGCCAGCATTTTCTTGAGCTCGCTCTGTGCAATAGCCATAATAGAACCGTACAAAATGCCAATGCCCGCAAATGCGCCTACCACAGTTGTAACGGGCAGTGAAGCATCAATCAGTTCAACCCCGAACAGGAATAACATGATCCGGAGCAGAATATAGGCTGCTACCTTGGTACCAATAGGTGCAATAAGAGCCGACGAGCTGGATGATGCATAGGTGTACGAATCGGGCAGCCAGCCGTGCAGCGGAAAAAGGGCCGCTTTTACACCGATGCCAATCAACATAAGGATTAGGGCAGCAATAACGGACGAATGCCCAATCACCTGAGGTAGCATAGCGCTCATATCAATGATGTTGAGCGTACCCGTTACCGTATACAAGAAGCCAATTCCAAGCAGGTATAAGGATCCGCCTACGGTTCCGATAATCAAATATCGGAATGCCGAAAACGGCGCCCGCTTTTCGCCAATGGCAATAAGCGCATAGCTCGATAGTGAAGATATTTCTAAAAATACATACAGGTTAAAAAGGTCGCCGGTGAGCACCATGCCGTTAAAGCCAAGCATCATCAGCATTACAACGGCATAATAGGCCATTCTTTTGTGAGGAAACTCAACCTCGCTGATTCTTCTGGAATGGATAAGCACCAAGAATGCCACAGCATTGATCACTAATACAATAAAGGCGGCTAAGCCATCATAAACGAATTCAATGCCAATAGGTGGCGACCAACCGCCGAAAAATAACGTATGCGTTCGCCGGTTTGAATCAGATGTATAACGCCCCAGGCCGACAGTACAGTAGCAATGCCGGTACCAAGCAGCGCCAGGTGCCAGGTAATCTTCCGCTTCCACAATCCGATAACAGGGATCAGGATAGCAAAAAAATATAAATGTAATAGGGATTAAAGCCGGTATCTCTGATCCGATCATTGAATCTTATCTAAAATTTCTTCTTCGTTGAGTGTTCCGTATCGGTTATAGATGTTAATGATAAGTGCAAAGGCCACACCCAGCGTGGCTACGCCCACCACAATAGCGGTAAGCATGAGTGTATGAGGCAGTGCATTCATGTAGTTGGCAGCTTCACTCACCGGAATACCGTCGGCTTTAACGGGCACGGTAGCGCCATCTTTCATGGCTACGGAAACAAAAAACAGAATAACAGAGGCCTGGAAAATAGATAGGCCAATGGTTTTTTTAACTAGATTCTTTTTCATTAACATGCCATATAAACCAATAGACAGTAAAATGATGGTAAACCAGTAGGCATAATGCCCCATAAAGAAATCAACCATAATCTTCCCCCTTTACCATGTTGTCATAAATTAAAACAAGTACCGTCATTACGGTGATGCCAATTCCGAGCTCAATAATTAAGATACCCCAGTAACGTAGATCTGCTGGTTCCAGCCCGGGAATGGGCAGCTGACCGTAATCTAAAAAGTAGCCGCCCATGATTAGAGCCACGAGGCCGGTGCCAAAATAAATTAACACGCCAAGTGCCGCATAGGGGGTGGCTAAATAATCTTTAAACTGAAGATTGGCAATTTCGGTCCCGCTTGATATACGGATGAGCAGCAGCGAAGCCGCAAGCAGCGTGCCGCCCTGAAATCCACCGCCCGGCGAATAGTGCCCGTGGAAAATCACGTAAAAGCCGAACATCATGATATAGGGACTTAAAAATCGTGATCCCAGAAGAATAATTGGACTATGTTCTCTATTCGTCATTGTCCTCTCCTCGTTTTCTGAGTAGCAAAAAACAAATGAGACCGGCTGAGAAAATCACAATCTGTTCACCAAGCGTATCAATGCTCCTGTAATCGCCAAGCACAACCGTTACGATGTTGGGCGTGTGAGCATCGTTATAAGCTTCTTGAATGTAGTATGTGCCCGGTACCTCGGTGCCGGTCATGCTAACTTCCTGGTTCATCCGGTTATCAACTTCGCCACGGTATGGCAAATCTGCTGCAGCAAAGAGCAGCAAAACAGCGAATGCCAGAATTAAAAGTAGTTTTAGATACTTCAATCTTGAGTCTCGTATGTGGTTTGATAAATTGCTACGACTAATAAAATGCCTGTGACTCCCGCACCTACCACGGCTTCGGTAAATCCAACATCAACCGCGCCCATTGTAGTAAACTGCAGGGCCATTAAAAAGCTGAATACGGTGAGCATTACAACCGCAACCAGCAGATCTTTGGCTTCCAGCGCAATGTAGGCGGTAACCAGTAAAAACATGAATATGATAAGTTCTAACGGCCAGTACATTGCAGGTGCTTAATCTTTTTTGTTATTGGGAAACAGCGGTTTCAGTCCGGAATCGTAGGCAGCACGCGCCAGTGCATGTGCCCCGATGGGGTTTGCCAGCAAAATGAATATTAATATGAGCAAAAGTTTGCCGCCGTTGATCGTCAATCCTTCAAATATTATAAGTCCAATAATTACCAGCATCATGCCCAGCGTGTCGCTTTTACTGGTGGCGTGGGTTCTTGAATAGAAATCGGGCAGCCGTATGATGCCAATGCTCCCAATAAGCAGGAAAAAGATGCCTGCCACTACGAACACAATGGTTAATACGGAAGTCAAATCAATCATCAAAACGCAGTTTAACGGTTGAGAAATACTTTGCAATGGTTAACGAGCCAATGAAACCCAGAATAGCATATGCCAGCGTGATATCAATAAACATGCCGATACGCCCAAAAATATATCCGATAAGACATATTAGCACGATTGTTTTGGTGGCAATAGCATTGGTGCCTACCAGACGGTCGAACACCGTAGGCCCCTTAATCACACGGTAGGCCGGTATTGCGATAATTGCTGTAAGAACTACAGCGCTATATAGGAAAAAGGTGTCCATTACAATTCCTTTTTGCTTTCAAGTACTTCAAAATCGGAGATAACCGGGTGCAGGTCGCTGGTAAAAAGCTTAAGCACCTGTTGCGGCATGCGGTCGCTGGCAATCCCCTCAAATGAACTGGTTGATATGGCATGCACAATAAATTCATCGCCGTTAATATCTACCGTAAGCGTACCGGGTGTGAGCGTGATAGAATTACCGAGAATCATTTTACAATGTGGATTGGGGTAGTCTACCTTAAAGCGGACCACACTGGCTTGGATAGGCAGTGATGGTGATAGCAAAATTTTGGCGACCTCAATGCCCGATATTACGATCTGAACAAGCAGCCAGCCCAAATAATAGGGCGCATACAAGAAGCGGAGGTCTTTAACCACATCTGTTTCGTCATCGTAAAAAGAGTAGGTCTTAAAACGATAGTTAATTGCCATCACAACGGCCACGCTCAGCAGCCCCATAATGGTATGGATGATGTCAAAAAAGCCGCTCATCAGGTACCAAAATCCCATCAAGGATAAGAATGTTGCAATATGGCTCTGTGCAGAAAGCTTCAAAATTCAGGTCTATTATTGGAGTGACAAATTCAGCGTGCCTAAGATATTAAATTTAGTGACTCACTGAAATGAAAATGGGAACTTTTATCTTTTAAAGTGCAATTCGGCAGTCTTGTATTGACGAAAAAACGGTGCCTATCTGCTGTGAAATTAATGAGTGGAGCATAAAAACTGTTATTCAGATTTCCAAAACTCCAAACACTGCAATATCATCTTTTTATTAAAAATTTGTAAATAGATTTTTGGTTCGATATCGGTACGGTATAATTCTAATACGTGCCTTATGCGTTCCAGACAATTGGATTAATTTTCGGCCTGCAGCGCAGGGTTTGATATGGGACCCACCAGCTGAAAATGTATTCCGCTTTGCTGCCTGCTAACCTCAATGCCCAGCAGATTTTCTAAATTTGATAACACATTTTTCATTTGGGGCGAAAGTTCTACCACCGAAACGTTAAGCGGCGAAAACCGGGCATCGCTCCAGGTTGAGTCTTGAACAATTGATCCGTCGAAATTAACGGTGGCAAGTTCGGTTAGTATCTTGCCATCAGATATCTCAATGCTATTATCACCGGAGTGGGTTACCTGCATGTTGAAATTAGAAACCGGAATAGAATTAAGCTCGTAGCCAAATCCCTGGATAAAAAAGCCATACTGGTTGCGAACGCGAGAGGGTGGATTCCACGTAATATCATGCATGTAGGCGGAGCTTGCAGCTTGTGCTAAACCGCGGCTGCCTTCAGGAAAGCCCAGCTGAAGGGACAACGAGTCACTTTTAAAGGTCCCAAATGTAGAATTGGGCTTGCTGTAGCTCAATGTTTTGCCATACACATTTACCTGATGCTGAACATTGCCCGCCTCACGCAAGTACACACGGCGGATGCCATCCCACAAATTGCCGGTGTATTCCAGCTCGGCTGAGGCCAGTGAAATTTCCTGCATCGATTCACGATTTACATACGATATTTTTGTGAGTGAGATATCAGTTGCCGTAATGTCTTTGAGACCTTCTTCGGCGCCGGAGAAGAAAATTTTAAGAAAGTCGAAATAGCTGAGATCTATAAATACGCGATTGGCTCGCTCAATATTGGCCTGCTCAATAATAGTGACATCGCGAAATTCCAGGTTACCGCTAAATGGAGAAACGTCAACTGAAGAGTATTGAACCGAAAATGGCGTCACTAAAGAATCGACCTGGGCCTGAATGGTGGCGTCAATTTGCGTTTCGGCCTGATTGGCAGCCCAAAAGTGAAATATCAGCAAACCCACCAGTATTATTCCCAGCGGAATTAAGATTCGTTTTTTCATGATAGACACATTTTAGCGGGTTCAATCAGAGAGTTTGGCTACAATATTGTCGAAAGACATTGTCTCTTCTTCACTTTCCTTCATGTTGCGAAGTGTAAATTTGCCTTCCGAGAGTTCGTTATCGCCTACAATAATTGAATATCGCGCATTTTCACGATCGGCATCTTTCATTTGAGCTTTCACCGATCGGCCGATGTAATCCATAGTGGCAGAAATGCCGGCCGTACGCAAGGCGGGCAAGTTTTTAAGGGCCCAGCTTCGGGCATTATCGCCAATAGTAACAATGTAAATATCCACAGATTTCGGTTCAGCCAGTTCAATATCCAGTTCTTCGCAGGCAATAAGCAGGCGTTCCATTCCGGCAGCAAATCCTACGGCCGGGGTTGGTTGGCCGCCCACTTCTTCAACCAGCAAGTCGTAACGTCCGCCACCACCCAAGGCGTCCTGGGCACCCAAATCCGGACTGATGAGTTCAAAGGCCGTGCGTGTATAGTAATCGAGCCCGCGTACGAGATGCGGATCTTCTTGATACGAAATACCAAGTTCATCCAGAAGGTTTTTCACTTTGGCATAATGGGCTGCTGTTTCATCGGTCAAATAATCGGTGATAACCGGCGCATCGGCAATAAATTCCTGATCTTCTTCTTCTTTTGAATCGAGAATGCGCATAGGGTTGCTTTCGAACCGCTGCTGCGAAATTTCGCTCAACTGATCGAGCTTGGGGCGAAAGTAGTTCTGCAGTGCTTCTTTATAGGCTTTCCGGCTTTCAGGATCGCCAACCGAATTGATTTTTAAAGTGGTGTTAGTGATACCCACCCTATTGTAAATGGCCATCATCAGGCTGATCATATCAACATCTGCAATAGGATCATCGGCACCGAGAATTTCGGCTCCGAACTGGTGAAACTGCCGCTGCCGCCCTTTTTGAGGGCGTTCGGCGCGGAACATGGGCCCAATGTAAAACAGGTTTTGTGAGCCGCCGCGCTGATCCAGGTGGTGCTGCACATAGGCACGAACTACGGGGGCCGTACATTCCGGACGCAGTACGTAATGGTCATCACCACGCTCAAAGGCAAACATTTCTTTGGTCACAATATCGGTGAGTTCGCCTACGCCGCGCGCAATTAATTCGGTTTGCTCCATAATGGGCGTGCGAATTTCCTCGAAATTGAATTTTCGCGCTTCTTCGCGGATAATCTGTTCTAGCTTTTGCCATTTGGGGCTTTCGTCCGGCAGAATATCAACCATGCCGGTGTGGGTAGAAAAAGTAGGCTGCGCCATGAACCTTTAGATCTATACATTGAAATTAGTTCGCCTCAAGATAATAGTCTGAGCAGAAAAATCCTGATCTAATTTCCCGCCTGTTACATGCCGGTAAGTACAATTTTGCCGGTGTTTTTATCATTAGCCATATACGTATGCGCCTGTTCGGTATCACTCCAGTCATATTCACTGTCAATGATCGGACGCAGCGTACCGGCCTCAAGCAATTCATAGGCGTGTGCTAAAAATTGGCGTGTCAGGTGGGCTTTATAGGCCACTGTTCGGCTTCTCAGGGTTGATCCCATAATTTTAAGCCGTTTACGAAGCAGGGGTGCCAGGCTCATTGATTCAAGCCTGTGTCCGCCTAAAAACGACAGGTAAACGACGCGGCCATCCATAGCAAGCACATCAATGTTTTTCTCCCAGTAGGGTGCGCCAATAAAATCGATCACAAGGTCAACACAGGTTTTCCCAATGTTCTCTCTGATTTCTTCAGCGTAATTCTGTGCTTTATAGTTATAGGCAAAATCGGCGCCCAGCTTCCGGCAAGTTTCAAGCTTATGCTCCTTTCCGGCCGTGGAAATAACGCGCGCATTGCAAAGTTGGTGGGCCAGCTGTATTGCCGCTGTGCCCACACCACTGCCGCCGGCATGAATGAGCACCGTTTCACCGCGCTGCAATTCACCTAGCAGTTCTAACGCCTGAAAGGCCGTGAGAAACGTTTCCGGGATAGCCGCTGCTTCATTAAATGAAAGGTTCGGCGGTATAGGCATAGCTAATTCCTCAGGGATGGTGCAGTACTCGGCATAGCCGCCGCCCGGCAAAAGGCCAAAAACGCGATCGCCTACCGACCATTTTTCAACATCGGTGCCTGCTTTTTCTACAACGCCCGCCATTTCCAGCCCCAGGATATCGGGTGCTCCTTCCGGCGGTGGATAGTTGCCTGAGCGTTGATGCAAGTCCGCACGATTCACAGCTGTAGCCTTAATTTTCACCAATATTTCATCTTTTGCAGGCTGCGGCGTTGGCGATTCGCTGATCTCTAATGAAGAGTTTTTACCGGGATTGATAACGTGAATAGCCTTCATATCAGATCGTTTTAAAGTCAGGATTTGAGAAGTGTTTGAATGTGGTTCAGAGAGGAAGTCGAACAGGTTTCTTACATCATTCGAGAGACCCAAACCTAGAATACTGCCAAAAAATACAATAGCAATGGCCAGCGATCGGACCGTCACATCAACAAAAAAGTTATATAAATACGGAAGCTGGAACGACAGCAGCAGGCAACCCGCAGCTATTAATAGAACCACCGGGGTATTCCACTCAAATGGCTGCATGGAAAGCTTGATCAGTACAAAAAAGTATTTCACCACATTGTAGATGAATATGGAAATAGCGGTGGCAATGGCGGCACCCAGTATTCCATAGGGAGGAATGAGCAGGTAGTTGGTGAGTACAGTGAGAAATACCAGCAGGATATTCAGGTACAGGTGAAATCGATAGTACCGTGAGTTGAGGATGATGCCGCCGTTGATGCCCGTCGACATATCAAAAAGCTTGGCAAAACCAATAACGATAATCACCCACTCGGCGCCTTGATAGTCGGGCGGGAGCAGATCCATGAGGTTATGCATGTTGGCCCAGATGCCCACAAATATGAGCGCGCCAAAAATGAGCTGGTTCAGGGAAGTACGCCGGTACATGGACGCCACTTCACCCCATTTTTTATTTTTGATGAAGTCGGCGATGAGGGGAAAGGCAATTTTGAAGATCGAACGCTGGGGTACAGCAATCACCGAGCCGACCGAAAAGGCGATAAAATAAATGGCGGTGCTCGAGAGGTCGGTCATGGCACTGAGCATCAGAATATCAATATTGGTAACCAGCACCGTGGTGATGCCGCCGACTAGTGAATACAATCCATAAACGCTGATTAACTTGGCAAAGCGCTTGTTGCCGCTTTGAAACGGAATAGCGAACGATAGCTCATTGCGCTTGTATAGCGCATAAAGCAGGTAAACGGGTTGAAGACCGTACGTGAGCACATAAAGCAGAACGAATTCTGCAAAATTAATAAACTCGTAATGGTGAATAATAAGCAGTACAACAGTGAGGGCACGGACGACTACCTCGTTAAGAAATGAGCCGGTTACTGAATCCTGCAGGGCCTGGTAGTAACTGTTAAGTACCTCAAAATAGAGCACAAAAAGCACGAGCGGGATAAGATAAAGATAGTACTCAGCAAACAGGGCCGAGTCATCCTTGAAGTAGAAAATCATTTGATCTTCAAGCAGAAAAAAGCCGCCGGTAAATAATGCAAAGCCTGCCAGCGGTACCACAATGGCCAAGAAAAGCAATCCGTGCTTCGATTCCCGGGTTTGATTGAAGTACGGGAAAATATCGAATCACCACATTCTTCATGCCCAGGTGCGCAAACTGCGCGCAAACCATAGCTACCGACACAAATAAGCGCGTCAACCCATATTGATCCTGGGTTAAGATATACGGGAATAGTAAAATGGTGATGACAAAGCCCAGCGCCACTCCCACATAGGAGATGATGGTATTCTGGATACTTTGTCGGATGACTACGCCCACAGTGCTGCTTTAAATTTGCCGAAAGTTGGAGTTGAAAACGATAGCAAAGATAAACGGCTGAGCGGTAAGGCAAAAATGAAAACTGAAGCCGATGGTTTACAGGTCAAGCAGTGCCCCAATTTCATATTCTTTAGCCAAGGGTCGGAAAGGCACGAATCCATTGCCGGGGTAATTGGTAAGTTCGCCGAAATAGATTCGGTCTCCAAGCAGATACAAGTCAACCCGAACAAAATTGAGCTCGGATGATAATTTTTCGGCAATGGTGATTGCTTCGTTCAATCGATCCGGTTTTTCTACATCGCCCTCATAGTTCGGGTACAGCAACGTGGCATCCAGCGGATTGAAATTGCGATCGAACAGATTTCGGCGCTGAGTGCCAAAACGGTCAAAATCTATTTGGATGATTTCCACACGGCCGTTGAAGCAGAAAAATTTGTAATCGTTGGGGATAGAGCCGTCGTCATCAAGCAGCAGTTCTTCGGCTACAATAGTGCGCGGAATATCCTTATAAGCCCATTCCCGTCCGAATTGGGCATAGTCAAAATTTTGCCATTTTTCGGTTTGCCGATGAATGCCCTCAAAATCATGCTCCTCTTTTTGATGCACAATTTTTAGCATGCCGCAGCCGTGGTTGGCCTTAAGCACAAACTGTCGGGGCAGCGATTTCCAAATATCGGTCGTAAGTTTTTCATAGACTCCGATAAACGGGATTAAATGCTGATCGCCAATTTTCTTAGCAACGTAATCTCGTACGCGCGTTCGGTCGGCAATTTTTTTGGCGCAGCGGGATTCGGTCGTATAGTTTAATGTGTTGAATTTTTTCGGTGAACCGCTCCGGATTATCGATATTCGGTATTTTATCGAGCTCAAGCCAGTAGCGCATTTGAGCATATTGCTTATCCGACAAAGCATGACGCAGACCACCCCAAAACAGTTTTCTCAGCACAGTTTTAGAAAGTTGCTTTATCATGTGCCCGGCCCCTTTTGGTAGCCCTGCCAAATCCAGCGCCTGAATTTAATTAGCATGGATGCTTTTGGGAACTGCAGCGCCAGTGAATACCCAACGCAGAGTACAGCTGTTGCCATAATCTTGATAAATTCGCTGCTCATTTGCTGCAATTTCTCTTTTGTTGATGCCTGTTGCAGTTGCAGACGTATGCTCTTGCCCAGCCCAAGGGCCTGTTTTTTTACGTATTGCTTGGTCAGCCGCTGGGCATTCACGCGGTGATATAAAAAAGCGTCAGGTAGGTAATAAATATCTTCCTGCTCTGAGAGCCGCTGGTGGAACTCTTTTTCTTCGCTGGCCATCAGTTTCTTGCCTTTGCGCCCCAAGCCGGTATTGAATTCACCATACTTCTCGAAAATTTCTTTGCGAAATGCCATGTTGCCGCCAAACGGATATTTATTTGGCGGGTAAAGATTTTTGGTTGTCGCCCAGATCGTGGTGGCCCAGCAGGGGCAGCAAAAAATGTGACATCCAGGGCGGGCGCGGATCATCAAACTGAACATGTATTTTCCCTCCGCCTCCGGCAGCCTGCGGGTGATTTTGAAAAAAAGAAATCCAGGCCGGAATGAACGAGGGATGGGCGCTGATATCATCATCAAGAAAAAGCAGCACCTGACCCGCTGCTTCTGCAATACCCCTGTTGCGCGCATGTGAAAGACCTTGTGATGTCTCTTTAATATAGCGAACAGAAAACTGGCTGTATGAGTCTATGAAATGCTGAGTCACCGCTTCGGTTTCATCCGATGAATTGTTATCGATGATTAGTACTTCGAATTTAGCGGGCTCTGCTTCGGTATCCAACACCGATAGCAGAGTGTCGCGCAGGTAATCGGCGCGGTTATAGGTACAAATAATGATACTCAAAAATGGCGATTCCGCCATAGGGCTGCTGTTTTCTGATTTAGATGAAATAGTGAATAAAATACGCGTATTTTAGGGAAGAATGCTAACGCAGAATTATCAACTAAACCACGACTTCTATTCCATTGCAAGACCAAATGCCGCTTGTTTCTGCAGTTATTCCCACGAAGAACCGCGCTGATTTGCTGCGTCGCGCGCTACAATCGGTAGTTGCCCAAAACTATGCGCCGCTGGAAATTGTGGTGGTTGATGACGGATCAACAGATGGGACTGAGGAAGTAGTGCGCTCGTTTGAGCAAGGTTGCGATATCAAGTATCTAAAGAATGACGTTTCGCAGGGTGCTCCGGCTGCCCGTAACCGCGGTATTGAAGAAGCAGCTGGTTCATTTATTGCCGGACTTGATGACGATGATGAGTGGCATCCCAATCGAATTGCGCGAATGATGAATGCGTATGACGAGTCGTTTGCCTGCGTTACTTCGGATGTGCAAATGAAGTTTGCCCGCAAGACGGTAACATGGCGCAAAAAAGCAGTTATCACCCTGCAGGATTTACTGCTTTCTAATCAAGTTGGTAACCAAGTGCTGGCGAAACGCTCGCGATTGCTGGAGGTTGGCGGGTTTGATGAGCAGCTGGAAGCGGCGCAGGATTATGACCTCTGGATTCGGCTCTGCGAACAATTCGGACCTATCAAAAATGTGCAAGAGCCACTGCAGGTAGTGCACGCCGAGCACGAGAAAGGGCGCATATCAAACCCACGAGCGCAGCTTAGCGGGTATTTTGCTTTCTACAAAAAACACAAGAGCAAGATGAACCGGACCCAGCGAAAATATCAGTTGTACAATATTCGTCGGGCCCAGGGCAAAAGCGATGGCCTGTTGGATATTCCATACTGGGTACCGCCAATACGCTACGCCAAGGAAGCGAAGCGATGGATTATTGACACATTTTTTGCTTGATCTCAGGCTATCTGTTCCATGGTGGTACAATGTCGTTCATCCGTGCGTAAGCAATAGCCTGCCCCACATGCTCGCTGTAGTGTGTAATTAGCTGCATAAGCACGGCTTGCCCGTTTACCGTTTGCCCATAAAGCTGCGTTTGTTCTGATAATTTAGAAGTCGGCATTTGGCTAATTGAATTCTGGACATGTGTAATTGATTGTTCAAGTGCTGTCACAATCTCTTCTTTATCCGTCAGTGATTCCATGTTTTCAACATCAACGCCATTGGGCGCAGGAATATCGAGCG
>NNSL01000438.1 GCA_003123965.1 Balneolaceae bacterium SMO_bin1 | reverse complement strand
GGAGCATTTCAGCGAGTCCTTATTTAGGGGCCGTTCAAGTCGAAGGACCGGTTAAGCGGGGAACAGAATCGTTTCTGATCTCCGCACGAAAATCACTTATCGAATCATCATCACCGGTATTTTATGGTGAGGATCGTAACTTAGACTTCTATGATTTTCTGGCTCGATATACCAAGCAGAGCGATTCATTCACCTGTAGTGCAACAGGAATGCTTACTTATGATAATGGAGGGGTAAGCAGTTTGGCAAATATTGGTGTTTCATGGAGAAATATTGTGCTGGGCGGCCGATGCCTGGGTTATGCCGATAGTTTTAAAAATCCCATTGAGGTAACGGGCGGCTACTCATACTATACCAACAGTGAGAGTTCAACCGGCAGCAATGTTCTCACCTCGGCAATGGGCCAGTATTTCTTTAAAATTAATTTGCAGGAGCAGTGGTTTGGCGCCCCCGTTGATTATGGCTTCAAGCTGAATTTCCGCTCGTTCGAAACAATCCTCGACCAGCGCTTTTTACTTGAAGAGTCTTTTTCTGATAAACAGGCTGTGGTTAGTACATATGTAGCTACTGTTGTTGATGTGAATGAAAAACTAACACTGGAGCCCAGCTTTGGCATTATGGGCACGCTTACATCAACCCCGACGCTTGAACCCCGATTACGGGCTTCATTTTTACCTTCACCACAAAATGAAATAAGCTTAGCAACAGGTATTTATTACCAGTCGATGACGGGTTTCGGTGATATCCGCGATCCGGGTTCAAACTTTAAAGTATGGCAGCCCATTGAAGAAGATTTACCCTTACCTAAGGCCACACATGCCATTTTGGGTTTTAAACAGCAGGTAGGCAATCATTTTCTGATCAACCTGGAAGGGTATGGTAAACGTTTCGAAAATATCTCGGTACCGAAGTGGAATATTATGGCTGGTTTTGAAACGGAGACCTCGCTGGCCAACGGCCGTGCCTTTGGGGCCGACCTCCAGCTGGAGTACGACAAAGATCCCTTCTATGCCAAGATAGGCTACGGCTATGCCAATGTGGAGTACGAAGCAAAAACCGAAGATTTAGGCGCTTGGTACGATAACACCATATTTCGGTTTAATCCATCACATGACCAGCGCCATAAGCTGAATGCAATATTGAGTTATCAATGGGGCGATTTTACCGGTAATGCCAGTTGGGGATATGGTTCAGGTCAGCCATATACGCAAATTCTGGGCTACGACTTAGTGCACGATGTGACCGACCCGCAATTCTATAAATGGTCTGGTATGGCGCGCATATTGTTTGATCGGCCCAATGATGGTCGCTTGCCGGCCTTTCACAGACTCGATATTTCTATTGAACGCCCATTCGTGATTTCGCCCACAACAACACTCAGTGTCAAAGCAGGGGCCATTAATCTTTATAACAGAGATAATCTATTTTACTACAATATCAGAACGCTACAGCGGGTGAACCAGTCATCATTTATGCCATATGTAGCCCTGCAAGCTAATTTTAACTAAAATAGCTGCTAAAAAGCGTATCGCAATCAGCTAAACTATATGATCATGAAACTACATTATTCTTTACTAACTGGTTTTTTTATGGCAGCAATTTCTGTGGGTTTTCTGGCTGCATGCGAGGCTAATTTTAGCCCCGTAAATGAGGAACGTGGGCAATATTCAATTTACGGCAGCTTAAACCTTGATCAGCAGCAAAATTATATCCGGGTAAAAAACTTAAATATTCCTTTTGCTAACGATACTGCAGCCAGTCTTAATGCCGATGTCAGCCTCCAAAACCTGAATACGGGTGAAACTGAGATGTTGCGTGATTCAATCATTAAAGCGGCTGGCGTTAATACCTTTGTGTTTATAACAGACATGGAAATTGAATCTGATACCGAATATCTGGCTACGGTTCAAGGTGATAACGATGCGGAGGTGAGCATTCAAACAAAGACGCCCGTTATTGTTGATGAAATAATGTGGCCGTCACAGCAGATAGCTTGCCGTGAAAACTTTGAGATTACCTTTGGTCCGGTCCTGCTGAGCGAATATCTAGAAGCAAGAATTTCTTTTGGAAAAACTTTTGATGAGGAAGCGAATGCCTTTTTTGAGTCAGAAAATAAAGAGAATGAAAAAGCCACAATATCACTAAAACCATACGATGTGGTTCTGGCCAACTTTAGATTTCCTCCACCCCTGGAAAATGATTGTGAACAACTTGAGACGGATTTTATGACCATAATTTATACCCATTATGGCATTGAGCCGGGAACCAGTACAACCAATGAATCAATTAATGTTCCGGGTGGGACTGGTGAATTTATCGGGTTCTACCAGGACACTTTAACTTTCGCAATTGATATACTAGACTAAGTTTTGGCAGGAATAAGTGAGTCTTAATTCACCTTCGCCCGTTTCTTGTCCTTAATTTCGGCGCGGCGGGTGCAGTCTTCAATATCCTCACAGGTGCCAAAAAAGTGCAGGGAGTGGCCGGTGATATTGAAATCGTGCATCTGCTCCATCATGGTTTTAATCTCCTGAATGCGCGGGTCGCAAAATTCCATCACAGCGCCGCATTCCTTGCAGATAATGTGATCGTGCTGCTGGTAGGCATACGCTCGCTCATAATAGTACTGGTTTTTGCCAAACTGCTGCCGCTGCACCAACCCAGATTCAACCAGTAAGTCAAGCGTGTTATACACCGTAGCGCGTGAAACGCGGGTGCCGGTGTCCTTCATGTTGAAGAAAATATCATCCGCATCAAAGTGGCCGTCAGCGCGGTAAATTTCTTCAAGCACCATAAATCGTTCGGGCGTTTGCCGCTGCCCATGTTCCTTTAAGTGCGAGCGGAATATTTCCTTAACCAGATCAATTGTTTCTTCTTCTGCCGGATGCGCCATAACAAAAAATTTTTCTTTTAATATAGTGAAATAGCCTGCCTTTTTAAAAGATGAATGCACCCATTAAATAAATTAAATAGCCTTATTACTGCATAAGTTACATAAATGTTATATTATCGATTTGTTAACTGAAATTTTGGCCCGCTACGTTCGCGGGGACTAACTTTTGATATCGTTTTATGCCAACAGTTATTCCTTTTGAAACGCTGACTGATCTATTCCTCAACCTTTCAGAAAAATACAGGGGAACAAATAAAACAGCTTTTGCCCGTAAACCATCTCCCAATGAACCATATGAAACCATTTACTGGGACGAAGTGACCGATGATGCACGCAGCATGGCGGCTTATCTGATTGAATTTGGTATTGAGCCGGGAGATCGCGTGGCATTGCTCAGCGAAAACCGCTACGAATGGGCGGTGGTAGATTTGGCACTGCAGCTGATCGGAGCAGTAAATGTGTCGCTCTATTCAACACTGCCGCCACAGCAGTGTGCCTACATTCTGCAAAACTCCGAAGCAAAACTTTTCTTTGTTTCAACTGGCATACAGCTGAAAAAAGCCCGTAAAGTTTTTGACGAATGTGAAAACCTAAAGCAGGTGGTGGCTTTCGATCAGCCCAAGATTGACCGCTACCTGGAAGATGATTACGTAAAGCTTTTCGAAGATGTAATTGCCAAAGGCCGGAACCTGCTTTCCACGCATGATAAAACCATTATAAGTCGCACTAACAATATTGAGCCGGAAGATCTTGCAACGCTGGTTTATACCTCCGGCACAACGGGCAAGCCAAAAGGAGCTATGCTTACCCATCGTAATATTGTGAGTAATATAAAAGCAGCGCACCAGCGTATTAATATTTACGAAACAGATCGCTGCCTTTCGTTTTTACCGCTATGCCATTCTTTTGAGCGTACAGCGGGCTACTACGCAATGATGGCCGGCGGAGCCGAAATTTACTATGCCGAAAGTGTGGATACGGTCGCCAAAAATATGACGGAAGCACACCCAACACTGATCATCAGTGTACCAAGACTGTTCGAAAAAATGTACAACCTTGTTACCAAGAGCGTGGAAGAGGGGTCCGCAGCAAAAAAAGCCATCTTCGACTGGGCTATGAGCGTTGGCCGCAAATATGCTGATGGCAAACGCGGGCTGGTGACTCTGCAGAAGAAAGTAGCCGACAAATTGGTATTTGACAAGCTGAAAGAACGAACCGGGGGCCGCGTACGCTTTTTTGTATCCGGCGGGGCAGCATTACCGGCCGAAATTGGAAACTTTTTTATGGCTGCAGGGCTCAATATTCTGGAAGGGTATGGGCTTACGGAAACTTCACCCGTAATGACAGCCAATCCCTATGGCGAAGAGCGTATGGGTTCTGTGGGCAAGGTGCTCAACGGAGTAACGGTTGGAATCCAGCGTTTAGAGGACAATGTTATTATTAGCCAGATCAGCGGTGAAAATTACCCGACGGAGGAGAGTTCAGAACCCGGAGAAATTCTTTGTAAAGGTCCCAATGTAATGAAGGGCTATTGGCGGGATGAAGAAGCCACTGATCAAATGATTGACGAGGATGGATGGCTGCACACCGGAGATGTTGGACGATTTAATGATGGCTACCTGCAAATTACCGACCGCATTAAGCACATGATTGTGAATGCCGGTGGCAAAAATATTTATCCGGGACCTATAGAAGATTTATTTAAAACCAGTAAATGGATTGACCAGATTGTGGTTGTAGGTGAAAATCAGGCCTACATGGCTGCCCTGATTGTACCAGATTATGAGTCGCTGGAAAATTGGGCCGGCCAGGAAAACCTTAGCTACAACGGAATTGAAGATTTGCTGCAGAAGGACGAGGTTCAGAATATTTATAAAAAGGAGATACGAAGCCATTCAAAAGACCTGGCCTCACACGAAAAGGTTCGGGATTTTCGCCTGTTGCCAAACGAATTTACGGTTGAGACCGGGGAAATAACCCCGACGCTGAAAGTAAAACGCCGGGTGATTGAAGACAAGTACGGTGATTTGATTCGATCAATTTACGAATAATGGGTTTTCGTATCCCAGTCGCAGGAGTGGAAGTCCAATCTATATTTGCTTCCACTCTGTATTACCGGATTTATTAAAACCAGCCGGCTCCCAATTCTCTAAATGGCCACGGAATTGAAACAAGCATGATAATAAAGGCTGCGATATAATAATTGAAGGCCTTATTATAGGGTAAGTCCGCTTTTTTAGCTTTCGAATAGCCAACCGTTATCAGCACAATGGCTATTAGCATTCCCACGAGGTGCTCAACGGTATAAAAGCGCAGCATGCTGTTGCTCATGGTATTGGCTCCAAATATTACTTTTGGGCTGATAAAATAGAGAATCAGTCCAATTAGCAATTGAACATGCGTAAGGATGAAAGTGATTAATACTGATTTTGTCTCCATGATATTGCCTGTAGTACCCCGCCGCATAAAGGTTTGTATAAGGGCCACGATAATTGCAATAAGTACAAGCCAGCGTAATCCGGAGTGGGCATGAACTAAAAAATTATACATAACTGAAATCCATTATTCGTTTAAAGTTTGAATGTAATTACCATTCTTAAATGAAAAAATTGTGAACAACCGCAGTATGATACAAACAATTATTTACTAGAATTGCCAGCTTAAAATTAAAATATTTCTATTCTTCCTATATAGATTTGACTTCGAATCAGATGATTTCAGCAAGTTTTTTCATAAAAATATTTATGCGTCTGGCATTTACGCCAAAATCGTAGGCTCCTTCGCGACTTGCACTGCGGATATGCAGCACGCTGCGAGAGGTCTGCTTCTTAATTTGAACATTCAGATCGTCTTTGAAAATGGCCACTTTGTAAACTGCATGAATGTTATGGGAATCAATTGATTGGTTTTCTGTAGTAGCACCCATTTCAGAAATGACGCGTAGGCAATCAGAAAAAAGTTCATCGGCCGGCTTTACCACACCGTAACTTCGGCGTACGCAATTAGGCGTATCGGGGCAGGGCTCGAGTGGATTAGTTGCGTCATCAAGCAGTTCAATATCGGAATGGGCAGGATGTTTACTGCTGAAATAAGAAAGCATGCTTATTTGGAGTGATTATTTAAAAACTGCATGCACTGTTCAACTGTTTCAGCTGTTTTGAGTAAACGCCGGCTGTTGGGTGCAATAAATTCGGTTGCCACGGCGTGGTCGAAGAAATCGATAAGCTTGTCGTAATATCCATCAACATTGGAGAGTATTACCGGTTTATCATGAAGATCGAGTTGGGCCCAGGTAATTACTTCCAGCAATTCTTCAAAGGTTCCAAAACCGCCGGGCATTGCAATATAAGCATCGCATAAATCAGACATGGTGGCCTTGCGTTCGTGCATGGTATCGGTAATTTCCATTTTTGCCACATCAGGGTGAATGCGTTCTCGTTTATTCAGATGTGTAGGTATAACCCCATGGGTGTGACCATCGTGCTCAATTACGGCATTGGCGATCTCGTTCATCAAACCTACAGAGCCCCCGCCAAATACAAGGCCGATATTATTCTGAGCAAGACTCTTACCAAGTTCACGCGCAAATGTAGTATGCAGTGGGTTGGTGCCTTTGCGAGATCCGCAAAAAACGCAGACGTGTTTTATAGCCATTAAACGGTTGCTTTCATTCGGTTCACTACGGTATCAAACTTTTCTAAAAAATAGTCGATATGTTCTTCGGTGTTATCTTTGCCCAGGCTTATTCTAATACTTGAATTGGCAATGTGATCTTCCAGGCCGATGCCTGATAGCACATGCGAAGGTTCTACAGCTCCCGAAGTGCAGGCAGAGCCATTGGAAACGCAGATGCCTTCCATATCAAGATTCAGCAGCAGCATTTCGCCGTCCAACCCACTGCCGTCGGGGCGGGAGACCGCGATATTTATAATATGAGGCACGCAATAGTCACAGTCACCGTTCATGGAAATCACATCAGAAAACTTGTTCTGCAGGCCATCCACCAATTTTGAACGTAGTTGCTTATAATGATCGGTATTTTCCTTACGGCTTTGTTCAGACAGCTGTAATGCTTTGGCCAATCCCATAATGCCAGGCACATTTAGCGTACCGCCGCGGCGCCGCCGTTCCTGCGATCCTCCATGCATCCATGGAATCCAAGGAGTGCCATGGCGCATATACAGCACACCAATTCCTTTAGGACCGTAAATTTTATGAGCGCTGATGCTTAGAAAATCCACGCCTAGTTCATCTACATCAATAGGCATTTTACCAATGCTTTGCACCGTATCAGAATGGAAGGGTACATCATGTTGTTTGCAAACCTCGGCAATTTCCTTAACCGGGTTAATCGTGCCAATCTCGTTGTTCACGTGCATAATGCTTACGATGGCCGTATCGTCAGAAATTGCCTGTTCTACTTTTTCTGCAGAAACTACTCCATTGGTATCAGGCTCAACATAAACAGGTTTAACGCCTTCTCTTTTGGCGGCTTCTACGGTGTGTAATACGGCGTGATGCTCCAAGGGTGATGTGACCACTTCCGTTTTGCCTGTGGCGTTAATTGCTCCTTTGATAGCTGCATTATCACTTTCGGTGCCGCCACTAGTAAATATTATTTCGGCGGGAGCCGCTCCAATAGCCTCAGCGATAGATTCACGCGCTTCTTCCACGGCTACTTTGGCATTGTTGCCAAGCTGATGAGCCGAGTTTGCATTGCCAAAATCTTGGCAAAAATAAGGTTTCATGGCATCCAAAACCCGCTCGTCAAGGGGAGTGGTTGCCGCGTGATCAAAGTAAATGGGTTCCATTTTAACAGTTAGATTTCAACTCAAAATTTGCAATCCGAATATACGCAAACTTCAGCAGAATATCAGTCCATGACTCAGCCTTTAAACACCCTCTAGAAATTGATTCCATGGATTCCAGTCGGGCAAATCTAAGTGAAAGCGCTTCTCCTTTCGGTTGGCAGGATGTTTGAGAACAAGTTCGGTAGCACGTAAAGCCATCGTTCGTCCGTCGGGTTGATCAAGACCATATTTGTAGTCGCCCCAGATTGGGAAGCCTTCGGTGGCCAGCTGTACCCGAATTTGATGGGGGCGGCCGGTTTGCAAGTGAACTGACAATAGAGCCAGATTCGCTTTCTGCTGCAGTTTGGCGAAAGATAATTCTGCTTTCTTCGCGTCCTTAACTTCGGCAGATACTGATTCTACGATATTCAGCTCCTTATCTTTATGAAGGTAGTGGGTTAACACCCCATTAATTGGTGCTTCTCCATGTACGACAACCGAGTACGTTTTTTGAATTAAACGATCGCGCATCTGCTTCGATATATTCTTCGCTGCTTGAGGAGTTTTGGCCAGCATCATTAGTCCGCCTGCAGGGCGATCCAGCCGATGCAGTAAGCCTATATACTGGGTGCTCGAGTTGGTTGATTTATTTTTAAGGTATTCTTTACAAAGCGACAGAACATCGGGATCACCGGTATGGTCACTCTGAGATAGTACATCATGAGGTTTATTGATAACAAGCAGGTGCTGATCTTCGAAAATCAATAGGCAGATTTGGTTGAGTATTAGTTGAAGACATCAGGCGTTAAGATAGCGTTTGATTCGAGATTCCGATTCGGGCGATGTTGCAAGGCTGACGCTCACGAACAGCGCAATATTTACAATCAGTCCATAGATTCCCTCATGAAGCGGCACCGGACGCCATTCCGGGTAGAGTAGCAATACAATAGTTACTAAAATGCCCCCACACAGACCGACTACGGCACCCTTGCCATTGGCACGGCGCCAATAGAACATGCCTACAACCAAGGGAAAGATTTGCGCGACACCGCCATAGGAACCAAGCAGCAGGTTTACTATGGGCACATCGGAGAATACTGCAAAATAGTAAGCAACCAAGCTGATGATAACCACGAGCCAGCGAATAAGGTAACGCTGTTTGTGGTCGGTATTCCACCGTTCGGGTAGAAATTTGGCAAGCCCGTCACGAACCCCAACTGAAGCCGCTGAGTGAAGAATAGCATCACCGGAGGACATAGAGGCTGCGAGAGTACCGGCACATACAAGTCCAACAATAATTACAGGCAGCTCAATCTGAGTGAGAATATATGGTAAAATGGTATCAGCGGGCTGTACGCCTGGATACGCTAATACAGCTGAAAAACCTATGATCAAAATAGGTACCAAAAATAGTTGAAAAGAAGGATAGAGCACGATGGTCAGCTTCATGGTGCGATCACTGTTGGCGGCAAAGGCCCGCATAAAAAAGTGCGGCCATACGGAGAAGCCAATAGCTGATACCAATACGGCCGAGCTGAATCCCCACCAGTCCCAAGGGGCGCCAGCAGCAGCCAGGCCCGGAGCTGTCAACATTTCACTCATATTACTTTCTGCGAGCTGGGTAAACATGGCGCCCACGCCGCCGAAGAGTTTTTCAGGCAGATAAAGCCCTAAAAACCAGGCGATGATCATCATGAAAATACCCTGGAATGTGTTGGTCCAACCAACGCCCATCACCCCGCTGTAGAATACATAAATGAGCACGACAAGGTATGCAATGCCAGCCCCGGCCCACTGCGGAATTACTCCTTCACTAATAGTGGTGATGATGTATCCTGCGCCTTTCATTTGCAGTGTGAGATACGGTATAAAGACCACAATGCTTAACACAGCTAAAATGACCGAAAGAGCTTTGCTGTTGAAACGGTCTTCGAGGATTTCTGCCTGGGTAACGAACCCGAATTTATTACCGAGTCGGCGGACTTTAGGCCCGAAAAAATAAAGGGGAATCATGCCAGTGGCCCCATAAGCAATAATATAGAAAGCAGCGGCACCGCGGGAGTATGCCCACCCCGGTCCGCCCAAAAATGCGAATGAGGAAAAAATGGATGCACCCATTACAAAGTAGAGCAGCAACAGGTTCATGCTGCGGTCGCCGGCTACATACCCGCTTACGCTGTTAGAAACGTTGCGGCCGGGAATAATTCCCATGGCCAGTGTGACGAGCAGGTATAAGCCGCAAATTCCTAAAATGATAACCCAGCTTTCCATGAATTTAGCTTTTGTTATTGTCTTGAGAAGAAAGCTTTGGATCGCTAAGGTAATACCAGACGAGCAAGCCGAAGGTGCAGATCAATACAAAAATGATCCAGGCAAAGGAGAGCGGAAGCCCCAGAATCATGGGATATATTTCAGAGAACAGCGGGTATATAGGCCAAATGAGACAAAGCTGCAATAGAATGAATAGCGAAAGAAATACAATTTTGCGCGTGGTCATCGGTTGGGCCGCTGTTAATTTTTTTGATGATACATGAATGGCGGACAAAAATAAAATTTTATTGAACGAATATTACTTGAATGCCTCTATGGTACCTTTTTGGATTGAAAAATAAAGTGCAATTGTTTGTATAATTAGCCTCGAAAATGAGAATGAAATAGTTTGAATGAGCAGTCAATCACCAAATATTGATGTACAAGAAAAGGTAGAACATCTGCCGCAGTCGCCAGGCGTATACATGTTTAAAGACAGCGGCGATCGCCTGCTTTACATCGGTAAGGCCAAGCGGTTACGCAATCGGGTGCGGTCGTATTTTCAGGATTCCCGCGGGCACGATGGCCGCATACGGGTAATGATAAAAAAACTTGATGATCTTGAGGTGATTATCACCGATTCAGAGGCCGAGGCGCTCATTCTTGAAAACAATCTCATCAAGAAGCATCACCCGCGGTACAATATTATGTACCGGGATGATAAGAGTTATCCTTATATCTGCATTACTGACGATGAGCGACCCCGCGTTTTCCCACCCGAACGGTCATAAACGACGGAAGCAAATATTACGGCCCGTACGACAGCGTGAAGCACATGAAGCGCATGCTGGAGACCATACGTAAGACATTTAACCTGTGTACCTGCGCCGTTTCGCGCAAAAATGTGGACCGCACTAAGAGCACGCCCAAGTGGCACTCCTGCTTTGACGACTACCTGGAAAGCTGCTCCGGCGACTGGGATTTAGATGAGTATAAAGCTACCGTTGATAAGGTAGAGCGCATGCTGAACGGGCGCACCGATGAGCTGATGAAATCCATCAAGGAAGAGATGCAGATTGCCTCAGACGCGCTGGAGTTTGAACAGGCCGCGAGACTTCGCGACAGCTATAAAGCATTAGAAAAGTATAGCCGAAAAATGAAAATGGTGGCCGATAAAAAAGTTGACCGCGATGTGTTTGCCATCAAGGTAGATAAAGATATTGCTGAAGCCTGCGGCGTACTATTCCGCGTTCGTGAGGGTAAACTATTGGCAAATTTCACGGTTTCTAAAAATATCGAACACCTTGAAAAAGGAGCCATGCTGCAGTCGTTTGTGGAAGACTATTATACCGGATCCAAAGAATTAGGCACAGGTTCTATACCTGATGAGGTATATGTAAGTGATGAGCTGCCTAATGATGAACCATTGGCGCAATACCTGTGGCAAGAGCGGGGCAAAAAGGTGCGCATTCACCGCCCGCAGCGTGGAGAAAAAGCGCAAATGGTGCGAATGGCCATATCAAATGCCAAGCTACTGCTGGGTGAACGCAAGCTGGAAAAACAGAAAGCCCAGCGCGATCGCATTCCGCATTCGGTTCAGGAGCTGAAGGAACACTTGAATTTAGAGCGCTTACCGCGACGCATCGAATGCTTTGACAATTCAAACATCCAGGGCAGCGACCCTGTGGCATCAATGGTTTGCTTTGTGGATGCCAAGCCACGCAAAAGTTCCTACAAACGTTTCAATATAAAAACCAGTTGAAGGCCCTGACGATTTTGCATCAATGAAAGAAGTGGTGCAGCGAAGATACAAACGTGTGATGGAGGAGGGACAGCAAATTCCCGATTTGATTGTAGTTGATGGAGGCAAGGGGCAATTGAATGCTGCTATTGCTGCGCTTAAAGAGATTGGCTTTTACGGTGAGTCTGAAATTGTAGGATTGGCTAAACGGCTTGAAGAGGTATTTGTGCCTGAGCGGTCTGAACCGTACATGATTCCGAAAACGTCTTCTGCATTAAAGTTGTTACGGAATGTGCGCGATGAAGCACATCGCTTCGCTATCAATTTTCACCGGAACAAGCGCAGCAAGCGAACCATTAAAACAGAGTTAACCGAGATTGACGGAATCGGCGAAAAAACAGCTCAAAAACTGTTAAATGTGTTTGGATCCGTAAAAAACATCAAAAAAGTTGATGAACAGCAGCTGCAGGAAGCCGTTGGAGATAAGACCGGAAGCGAGGTTTTTAAGTATTTCAACGAAAATTAACATGGGTCTGACAGTATTTCGAAGCCGTTAAACAGCCTTTGCAGTAAATAAAGGCATGTTTAGGTAAATCTAACATTAACATGTGATATACAAGATGGTGTTCAAATATTAAAATGAGTCAGAATCAAGAACGAACGGCAAACAAGCGTTCTGAACGGCAGTCAATTCGGATTGCCTATTAAGTAAGACTCATAACAGGAATAATCATCTATAAGCCAGGACGTATTGCAAAGGTGATGAAAAATCATTAAATGAGGTTATTATGAAATTTACTCAGACAAAGCACATAAGTTCTAAATACGAACAAATGGAAGACAAAGAACTTGTTCGTTTGTATCGTCAGAATGGAGATGAGCAAGCCTTTGCGGAACTGATGAATCGTCATCAGAACAAAATTTACTCATACAT
>NNSL01000381.1 GCA_003123965.1 Balneolaceae bacterium SMO_bin1 | reverse complement strand
CCTTCTATCTGGTATGCCATACAACTGCATGGGCCCAATCAAAATGTGATGGGAGCAACGCTGCCAGGCGCACCTGCTGTTATTGTTGGATTTAATGAACAGTCGGCGTGGGGCACCACCAATGTGAGCGCCGACGTGTGGGATTGGTACGAAATTCAGTTCCGGGACTCCACGCTCAGCGAGTATCGCCATGATGGAGCATGGCGTGCCACAAGCAAACGCGTTGAGAAGATAAAAATCAAAGGGCAAAACGCTTTTATGGATACGGTTACGTACACCCACCACGGGCCCGTTACGCAATCATTCGGGGGTGAACCAATGCGCTCAAACGTGCCCAAATACCACGCTATGAGCTGGATAGCGCATGAAAAATCAAACGAACTGCAGTATTTCCTTGAAATCAATAAAGCCCAAAATTTTGGAGATTACCGCAGCGCCTTAACGTATTATGAAAGTCCCGCCCAGAACTGGGTTTTTGCCGACAGCAGTGATATTGCCATCACCGTTGCAGGCAAATATCCGCTAAAATGGGATGAGCAAGGTCGTTTTATCAGCGACGGTTCCGACCCCAAATACGATTGGTCCGGCTGGATTCCGTTTGAGCAAATCCCGGCCATAAAAAACCCTGAGCGCGGCTTTGTAAGCTCGGCGAATCAAAACCCCACGGGTTCGTCCTATCCCTACTACCTGGATGATGAATTTGCACCTTTTGAGCGCGGACGCCGCATAAATGAACGGCTGGCCGCCCAAGATAGCATCACCCCAAAAGATATGCAGCAGCTGCAGCTGGACACTTACAGCTACCACGCGAAAATTGCGCTACCCATTTTACACAAAAATCTTAACGCCGACACACTCTCAGCCACAGCCCAACAGGCCTACCAATTGCTCAAAGAATGGGACCTCGAGAATGAGGGCACCGCTATCGCTCCGTCTATATTCAGTCGGTGGTGGAGCGCATTTTACAGTTCTATCTGGTCTGATGAATATGGCTCCAGCCCGTTGCCCATGGAGTGGCCAGCCCGCGATGAAACTGTGCAACTTATCCGCGAAGATTCAACCCTGCAATGGATCAATGATGTACAAACGCCCCAGCGAGAAACACTTACCGATTTAGTCAACCGTTCGTTTGCTGAAGCTGTGCAAAACCTCGAAAATGAGTACGGTGCTCTGGGCGATAGCTGGCAGTGGGGCTATGTAAACAATACGAATATAGGTCACCTTGGCCAGATTCCAGGTTTTGGGCGGCCTGATATATTTACCGGTGGATCCGGAGAATCGGTGAATGCCATCCGCGGCAGCCACGGTCCTTCATGGCGAATGGTGGTACAGCTGGGCCCTGAAGTAAAAGCTTGGGGCATTTATCCCGGCGGGCAGTCTGGTCATCCCGGTTCACCCTATTACGATAATATGATTGATGACTGGCGCGATGGTACCTACTATCAGCTTTGGTTTATGCAGCAGCAACCTGCAAAAAGTGACTCTCTGGCCTATACCATAACCATCAACTAAAAATTATGATTCTAGCCGTAATTCTTGCCGTATTTGCTTGGCTATTAAGCCTGTTTCTACCGTGGTGGTCGGTATTTATTCCCGGCCTTATTCTTGGGGCAGCGCTTGCGCAGTCAGGGGCCAGGGCATTTGCATGGGGATTTGCAGGAATTAGTGGACTTTGGCTCATCCAAACTCTCTTTGCCCATATTGGCAGTGACGGTATACTCACAAGCCGCATCGCCGAACTTTTTAGCCTGCCCTCCGGATGGCTTGTTATTTTGATTACCGTAATTTTAGGTGGATTGATTGGCGGATGTACTACCTTAACGGGCTATCTCTGCCGGGCAATTTCTAGCGGCCCAAACCATTAAACGTTGTATTAAGTACAACTGTTTTATAGCTAAAAAAGCACAACGTTATGGATCCGATAAATCACGGCGAAGTGACCGGCTCATCGTATCGCTGCGCATACTGCGGGGAAACTAATCATACGTTCGTCGATCCCAGCCAAGGCAGGCAGCAGGAATATATTGAAGATTGCCAGGTATGCTGCCGTCCAAATTCGCTGCACATAAATTACGACGAGTGGAACGAGCAATATGCAATTCGCGCGGAGCAATCGCAGTAATAATTAATTTTTTCACATACATCATCAACCTATTGCGCAAGATTATACTTTAGTGATAATATAAGGTGAGCTATTGATGGTATAACCTAAATAGCACAACCTGAACCAAGGAGAGGACATCCCATTAGTTAGGATCAAAAAAATAATTGGTGGGAACGAACTCTTCTAATTTATCACGAAAATGAAACCAATAATTGCAAACTTAATAGCGCTTTTCTTGTGCTCATCATTACTTTTTACTGCCTGCGATGATAATTCATCAAATAATGATGAAGCAACTCCAGTTGAAGGGCTTTGGAAACTCCAATCAACCGAGGGCGACGTTAGCTACCTGAATATAACCGCCACTGTTATTACCGACTACGATTACATGGGCGATGCCTTTGATGAAGGCGACGACTGCTATGATATTACAACCCTGCAAATTGCGGGAATCAATGGTGATATTTATACCATTGCCGACCCAGCATTACCGGGAAGCACTATCGCTGTCAAAATAACTTCCGTTAACAATATATTAACGGTTGAACAACCAATGGGCAATGGCGTCATCATTGTGAAATTTGATCGCTTTAATGGCAATACCGCCGATTTTACTCCAGAATGTGCGGAAGAAACAAGCATGGATAAATCCAATGCCTTAGGCTTTTAATTCGCAATAATTAGTGTAAGGCTGGACCGCAGAACTCACCCTATGCATTCGAACAGCCTTACACTTTATATCATTAAATTTTGCAGAATTTAGCGTTGACCTTCGAGCACCGGATTTGTATCTTAATACAGTTTTGCGCTGGAATTGTGAATACGCGCACAAATGAAACCCGCTGAAACTTAAAACGTTGATCACGGAAGCAAACTACAAATCAAAAAAATCTCAAAAAAGCTGCCTTTTGATGCAGCATTCGGCTTCTGTTTTCAAACATTTTCAGCCCCCACTCAATTTTAAATCCGACTCGGTTTCCGAGGTCGGATTTTTTTTGACCCCTCACACAATACCATCACTCACACCAAATCAAACTCATGTCTTTATACCCAAAAGATAAAGCCATTATTGCACTCTCCGACGGCACCGTAGAACACGGAGTGGCCATCGGGCAAACAGGAACTACCGGCGGTGAGCTCTGTTTCAACACCAGCATGACCGGCTATCAGGAAATTTTCACCGATCCGAGCTATTACGGTCAGCTGATGATGATGACCTATCCCCATATTGGGAACTATGGTACCATGAGCCGCGACAACGAAGCCCGCAAGGTGATGATTGCCGGGCTCATTACTCGATCCTTCTCGTGGGAATACAGCAACCCACAAGCCGACAACAGCCTTCAAGAATACCTTGAGCGTAATGAAGTTATCGGTATCTCTGGCGTTGATACCCGCAAACTTGTCCGGCATATTCGTAACAAAGGCGTGATGAATGCCGTCATCTCCTCAGAAGAACTGGATGAAGAAAAATTGATACAAATGGCCAAAGACTGGGACGACATGAAGGGCCTGGAATTGGCTACTAAAGTAACACGCAAGGAAGCCCAAACCATGCACAGTGAGGGGCCGTATAAAGTGGCCGCTTTTGATTACGGCATTAAGCAGAATATCATCAACAATTTGAATGAACGCGGCTGTACGCTGCGCATTTTTCCGCCAAGGGTGAATTTAAGGATGAGCTCGAAAGCTGGAATCCAGACGGCTTTTTCTTCAGTAATGGCCCAGGCGACCCCGATGCCACCGCCGAATATGCGCTTGAGGCCGTAGACTATGCCAAATCAACCGGCAAGCCCATTTTCGGCATTTGTCTTGGACATCAGCTTATGGCCCTTTCCGAAGGCATCGCTACAACAAAAATGTTTGTGGGCCACCGCGGCGCCAACCAGCCGGTTAAAAACCTTAATACCGGCAAGGTTGAAATCACCACACAGAACCATGGCTTTGCTGTTGATGAAGATTCCATTGATGATTCAAAAGTGGAAGTGACCCACATCAATCTAAATGATGATACGATTGAAGGCCTGCGTTTTAAGAATTTCCCCGGCTTTTCCGTGCAATATCACCCTGAGGCATCGCCCGGCCCGCACGACTCTTCGTACCTGTTCGACCAGTTTCTGGATATGATCAAAGAAGGCAAAGAAGAACTGGTTTAACTCACAAATGCCCAACTGCACAACCGAGCACGCGCACCCAAAACTGCAATTTTCTAACACCAGAACCTAAATCACGAATGCCACGACGCGACGATATCCACAAAATTCTCATCATCGGCTCCGGACCCATTGTAATTGGCCAGGCCTGCGAATTTGACTATTCGGGCTCACAGGCGTGCCGCTCGCTTAATGATGACGGCTACCAAACGGTGCTTATCAACTCCAATCCCGCCACCATTATGACCGATCCGATGATGGCGGACAAAATTTACCTGAAGCCGCTCACCATTGAGTCCATCAAGGAAATTGTTGAAGAAGAACAGCCCGACGCCGTGCTTCCTACCATGGGCGGCCAAACCGGGCTGAACCTGACGCGCGACCTGCAGCAGGAGAACTACTGGACTGAGCGCAATATCAAAATTATCGGGGTTGATATCGATGCGGTGGACATCACTGAAGATCGCCAGCAATTCCGCGATTTGATGGATGATATCGACATCCCGCAGTGCCGGAGTCGCGCGGCTGAATCCATGCTGGAAGCCAAGGAAATTACGGAAGAGCTCGGCGGGCTCCCGATTGTAATTCGCCCCTCGTTCACCATGGGCGGTGCCGGCGGCGGTATCGTCTGGAACGAAGATGAATTTGAGCGCAAAGTACTGCGCGGATTGGAAATGAGTCCGGTGCATCGCGTGCTGATTGAAGAATCCATTTTTGGCTGGAAAGAGTATGAGCTGGAGCTGCTGCGTGATGATAACGACAATGTGGTCATCATTTGTACCGTCGAAAATATCGACCCCATGGGCGTACACACCGGTGACTCCGTTACTGTGGCGCCATCGCAAACGCTCACCGACAAGCAGTTCCAGATGCTGCGCGATGCGGCCATCAAAATGATGAACTCCATCGGCACTTTTGCGGGGGGCTGTAATGTGCAGTTTGCCGTTGAACCCGGCAGCGATCGTTTTGTTGCCATTGAAATCAACCCGCGGGTAAGCCGCTCTTCGGCGCTGGCATCGAAAGCAACGGGTTATCCCATCGCAAAAATTGCCACGAAGCTGGCCGTCGGCTACACGCTCGATGAGCTGCCCAACCCCATTACCGGCAACACCTCGGCCTGCTTTGAGCCATCCATTGATTACGTGATTGTGAAAGCGCCCCGATTCAACTTTGAGAAATTCCCGAACGTAGACGAAGAGCTCACCACGCAGATGAAAGCTGTGGGTGAAGTGATGTCCATTGGACGCAATTTCCCGGAAGCCCTGAACAAAGCATGGCAATCGCTTGAAATTGGTCGCGCCGGCCTAGGCGCCGACGGCTACGACAACCCCGACCGAAAAGAAGTACGGGAACGCCTTATGAAACCGTACTGGGATCGCATGATCAACATACGGCATGCGTTTAAATTTGGAGCTTCGGTAGAAGAAATTGCCGATATCACCTCGGTTGACCCGTGGTTCCTGCAGCAAATTCGGTACATGGTATCGTTGGAAAATCGCACCGAAGGTCAAACACTTGATACTATCAGCCGAGACGATCTATTTGAACTAAAACAGGCGGGCTTCTCCGATGAGCAAATTTCCTGGCTTTTGAGCCAGAGTAATGGCGAAGTCACCGAAAACGAGGTGCGCGAAAAACGAAAGGAATTTGATCTCAAACCTGTATTCAAAGTAGTAGATACCTGCGCCGCCGAATTCCCCGCCGAAACACCCTATTACTATTCCGCTTACGAAGGCGAAAATGAAAGCGAAGTCACTGACAAGAAAAAGGTGATGATTCTCGGCAGCGGACCCAACCGCATTGGCCAAGGGCATTGAGTTTGATTACTCCTGCACACACGCCGTGAAGGCCGCCCAGGAAATGGGCTACGAAGCCATTATGGTGAACTGTAATCCCGAAACCGTTTCGACCGACTTCGACATTGCCGACAAGCTCTATTTTGAGCCGGTGTTCTGGGAGCGCGTGCTGGATATATATGAGCACGAGCAGCCCGAGGGCGTCATTCTGCAAGTGGGCGGACAAACCGCACTCAAGCTCGGCAAGCGCTTTGTGGAAGCCGGTATCAAGATATTTGGTACACCCTTCGAGCAAATCAACTTTGCCGAAGATCGCGGATCATTCTCCGAGTTCCTGAAAGAGCTCGACATTCCATTCCCTCCATACGGAACAGCCAGAGATGTAGAAGGTGCCGTGGAAATTGCCGATCGAATCGGCTATCCCGTACTTATCCGGCCAAGTTACGTACTGGGTGGCCAAGGCATGCGCATTGCCGTAAAACAGGATGAGCTCGAACTCTACACCGAGAACGTACTCAAAACACATCCCGAAAATGCATTCTTGATTGACAAATTTCTCGAAAATGCCACCGAACTTGATGTAGATGCCGTATACGACGGCGACCAGCTGCACATTGCCGGAATCATGCAGCACATTGAGCCGGCCGGCGTACATTCAGGCGATTCTACGGCCGTTATCCCTACGTATTCCATAAGTGATGAAGCAATTGAAACTATTAAGGAATATCAGGAAAAGATCGCTGATGCTATGGGCATCGTTGGATTTTTAAATGTTCAATACGCCGTTAAGGACGGTAAGGTGTTCGTACTGGAGGCCAATCCGCGATCAACACGCACCATACCGTTTTTGGCCAAAGCCACCGGCCGCCCTGAAGCCCAGATTGCCGTAAAAGTAATGCTGGGCGCCAAATTGAGCGATTTCCCGGAGAAAGATCTTACATCCACGCTCGATCGATGGGCGATTAAAGAACCGGTATTTCCATTCGACAAATTTCCCGAAGTAAAAAAAGAGCTCGGCCCGGAAATGAAATCAACCGGCGAAACCATTTACTTTATGGATGATTTCAACGACGAGCACTTTAAGAAACCATTTGAATTCAAGAATCTATACCTCAGCAAGTAGTTTTTATGATTGAACAGGCACGACACAAGCTCAATAACGTTTTCGGCTACGACTCATTCCGGCCGCTGCAAGAAGAAGCCATCAACCAGGTACTGAACAAAAAAGACACGCTGGTAATTATGCCCACGGGCGGTGGCAAATCACTCATTTACCAGATACCCGCTCTTGTTTTTGACGGGCTTACCATTGTGGTTTCACCACTTATTTCATTGATGAAAGATCAGGTTGAGCAGCTTCGGCAGTATGATATTCCGGCCATCTACCTAAACAGTTCGCTCTCTGATGAGGAATACCGCTACAACGTTAAGCGCCTAAAAAAAGGCGAAGTAAAGATGCTGTATGTAGCACCAGAAACATTAATGATGGACAAAACACGGAAGCTGCTGGACGGCATGAAGGTGGATTGTTTTACCATTGATGAAGCGCATTGTATTTCTGAGTGGGGCCACGATTTCCGGCCCGATTACCGCGAGCTCACCGAAGTGCGCAAAGATTACCCCGATGCCGCCTGCCTGGCGCTGACAGCCACGGCCACGCCGCGCGTCCGTGAGGATATTAAAAAAGTGCTCGACTTCGACGAGTCTCAATCATTCCTGGCAAGTTTTGATCGCAAAAATCTGCTGCTCAAAGTGGCCGACAAGGAGGACCCGCTGGAGCAAGTGCTTGATTTTCTCTACACCCGCAAACAGCAGTCGGGTATTATCTACTGCTTCTCACGCAAACAGGTAGATGAGCTGTATACCGAACTTAAGAAAGAAGGCTATGCGGCCAAGCCGTATCACGCCGGGCTGAGTGAAGGTGTGCGCAATCGTAACCAGGAAATGTTCATCCGTGATGACATAAATATTATCGTGGCCACCATTGCATTCGGGATGGGCATCAACAAGCCGGATGTGCGCTTTGTGGTGCATTATGATATGCCCAAAAATATTGAATCGTATTACCAGCAAATCGGTCGTGCCGGTCGCGACGGCCTCCGCGCCGACTGCCTGGTGCTGTACAGCCCTTCGGACACGCAGAAAATCCGGTACTTTATCAATCAGAAAGAAGGTCGCGAAAAACAGGTTGCCGAAAAGCATTTGAAATCGCTGCGCGAATTTCTGGAAACGGATCAGTGCCGGCGTATTCCGCTAATGGATTACTTCGGGGAGGAATACCCGAGCCAGGAGTGCGGCATGTGCGACAACTGTCTTTCGGTTGATGCCGATGTGGAAAACCTGACCGAACCGGCCCAGAAGTTTATGTCGTGCGTGGTGCGCACCGGCGAAAAATTCAGCGAATATTACGTCACCGATGTACTCCGCGGTGACAGTACCGATGAAATTAAAGCAAATAATCACCAAGAGCTTTCCACTTTCGGCATCGGTGATGACTGGAATCGCGAGCAGTGGATATTGCTCTCACGGCTTCTGGTGAATCAGAATTACATTGAAAAGCATGATGACGGCCACATCACCCTAAATGAACTGGCGCAGCCCGTGCTCGACGGCAAGGAAAATGTATACGGTCTCCTTGATCGCACATCAGCCGTGGTTGACCGTGAGGCAGCGGGGCGCACCAGCAGCGAAGTGGAAGACAAGCACGACGAAGAGCTTTTTACCATTTTGCGCGACAAGCGGAAAGAAATTGCAGACAAGCAAGCAATTGCTCCTTATGCAATTTTCCCGGATACAACCCTTATGGAAATGGCATATTATTATCCGCAAAGCCGCGAATCATTGCTTAAGATATACGGAGTGGGCGGCGCCAAAGTGAAAAACTTCGGCAAGGAGTTTGCTAAGGTAATCATCGATTATGCCGAGGAAAACGACCTTGAAGAACGTACTGAGCTGCTTGAAGAAAAGAGTGAATCAAAATATGAAGGCGAACTGCACGAACGCATTGGTCAGGCGTTTAACGATGGTCAGTCCATTGAGCACCTGGCCGAGGAAAAAGGCGTAAAACCAGCCAGTATTGTTCGTAAATTGAAGAAATATCTAGACGAAGGTCATGATTTGCGCGCCGAAGGAATCCCTGAAGCCGCTGACCTCTCCCAGCGAAAGCAGGACAAAGTGCTTGATGCTTTTGACGACAAAGGCGCTCGTATGCTGCGCGCTGTTTATGACGAACTCAACAAATCGGTGGATTATAACAAACTCCGGGTGATGCAGCTATATTATCAAGCTCGCAATAAGGATGAATAAATAGCAATCATTCCATAAGATTGTTTTCCATTTTGAGGTCATACCCTGAGATCTAACATTCAGCATTTCAAACGATCTTTTGTTATCATTACGCAAATTATCACCGATGAAGTCATCAATTAATGAGCAATAAAAATATAGTTGTAGCTTTTGGCGGCCGCTCTCCCGAGCACGAAGTTTCCGTACTCAGCGCCATGCAGGCCATTTCTGCGCTGGGCGATTCGCAATACAACATCATACCCCTTTATGTAAACAAATCGGGGCGCTGGTTTACCGGTGAAACTCTGCTGGACTTGGAGAACTACCAAGATCTGGATCAGCTGCAGCAAAATGCTACGCCCTGCACCTTCAGCTTTGATGACATCGGCAAGCCCGTACTGCTGGAAACCGAAAATCAGGGCTTCTTTTCCAAACCTCAAACCTATTCTATTTACGCGCTTATCCCCGCATTTCACGGCTCAGAAGGTGAAAACGGATCATTTCAGGGTGCCTGCGAGATGTTTCATATACCTTATGGCGGCAGCGGCGTGTTTGCCTCCAGCCTGGGCATGGACAAGGTAAAAGCCAAAACATTTTGCCGCGCGCATGATATAGCTGTGGTAGACGATGTTTCATTCTCGGAAACCCAATGGCAAAAAGATGAGTCTGGTATTCGAAATAATATTGAAACACTGGGTTATCCGGTCATCATCAAACCCGTGACGCTGGGCAGCAGCATTGGCGTAAAAAAAGCCGAGAATACGGACGAGCTTATTGAAGCCATTGAAACCGCATTCCGATATGATGAAGAGCTGCTTGTTGAGAAAGCTGTGCATCCTTTGAAGGAAATCAACTGCGCGGTGCTGGGCACACCGGAAGATAATCGCGCCAGCGTATGCGAGCAGCCACTCGGCAAGGAAGAAACCCTTTCATTTGAGGACAAATACCAAAGCGAAGAGGGCGGCAGCAAGGGTATGGCCTCGGCCGATCGCATCATCCCGGCTGAAATTTCGGATGAACAAACCCGACACATCAAACAGCTCTCGCAGCGCATATTTTCAATGATGAATGCTTCGGGCATCGCACGGCTCGATTTCCTGATGAATGCCGACACCGGCGATGTCTATTTCAACGAAATTAACACCATTCCCGGATCGTTTTCATTCTACTTGTGGGAAGAAGAGGGAATGAATATGAAGGAATTAATGCTTGAGCTGGTTGATGTGGCCATTAAGCAGCATCAGAAAAAGACGGGCCGCATCCGCAGCTACGATACCAATTTATTGAGCGAAAAAGCCGTGCGCGGCATAAAAGGGCTGAAAGGAAACGAAAACGGCTAATTTCCGTTAAACTGTAGTAACATTAGGCCAAATTTAGGATTTCGTTAATTATGACTCATATTTTCAGGCGTAATTTACATTGGTTGCCGCTGCTCATTTGTGCCATATTTATTTCGTGCAGCAGTAGTGAGAACACCACCGTTATTGAAGAAGCGCCTGTTCCCTCCGGCCAAAAAGATACCACCGCTCAGCAACCCCGATCTGATTCTGATTCTTTCACGCAGATCACCATAGGTGAAAATCAGCCTATTAAAACACTTGATCCACTCTATGCCGAAAACCACAGTACCTTGCGTGCCCTGCAGCTGGTGTACGAAGGACTTGTTCGGTTTGATGAGAATGGGGAGATCATCCCCGCCATTGCTGAGCAATGGAGCGTAACCAACAACCAGCGCACGTACCGTTTTAACCTGAACAATGATCTTTTTTATCACGACAGCAATGTATTTGCCAACGGACGCGGGCGCCGACTGGTAGCCTCGGACGTAAAACGAGCGTTTGAACGCATGGCCCGGGCAACGGTTCCCGATCACGCCGCGCAACTGTTCATGAATATCAAAGGCTTTGAGCCATTCAACCGGGAACAGCAAGCCGTGCTTCTGCCGGATGAACGTCAGCTCAGCGGTATCAGTGGAATCCAAACACCGAACGACTCCACCGTAGTTTTTAATCTGGTTGAACAAGATGACACTTTTCTCAACAAGCTGGCTACACCGTATGCCGTGATTTATCCGCATGAATCAGTAACCGGCAATGGATTCCGGGCTGTAGGTACCGGTCCCTTCCGTTTTTCCCAAAAACGATCTGATTCGCTTTACATATTTGCCGATTCGAGGATTACCAAACCGCAGATGTGTCCAGCCTCAACCGCATTGACATACAAACCAGCAATAATGAAGCGGCACTGCTAAATGCCCTTAGTCGGGGCGATTTGCAGCTTTTACCCCAGCTTGGTCCACGCCAAATGGCGGCCCTGCTCACTGATGAGAATTCGCTCAAACCGAACTTTTCGGGCAATCACACCCTCTACGAAGCAGACAACCCATTTGCCTTTCACCTTCGGTACAATACCCAGTCTGACCGGTCGAAGGCAAGTGTAACCTCCGCTTTGGCAATGGCATCAAATCAACCGTATTTCGAGAATGTGCCCGGCAACAACGTGCAGCTGTTATGGACACTTCCCGATTCAGCCAATGCAACACCGGCTGACACACTGATCAGCAGCTATAGTGACAATCCCATTATTCGCGATTTCTACAGCGAACTGAGCTCAGAGCTTGCAAACAGCGGCATCCATTTTGAAATGAGTCCGCTGCGCATTGCAACACGCAGTATCGACGTTTACCCTGATCATCCTATATACTTCATGGATGCCGCCATGCGCACCACGCCGTCCAACACGCTTTTATCAGTTATAATGGAAAAAGTTGGGGTGAGTAAGCAACAAATCCAAAACGTACAGTTTAACACCTATCCTTGGTGGATAAACCTGCGTGAAACAACCCTTTCAACAAACAACCGCTGACGGTATGAATCTGGCCATCATTGCCAATCCCGAAAAATACGCGGTAAAAGAACCATTCCGCACGGCCTTAGACTGGGCCGACCAGCGCAAGGTAAATGTGTATTTCAACAGCGATTTGCGAAAACTCTACGAGGCCGACGAGCACCCTTCATCCAATGTTGTTGAATCGGAAGAAGAAGCTATCGACCAAGCCGATATTATTATTGCCATGGGCGGTGACGGCACCATGCTTTATACCGCGGGCCTTCTCAAAAATATTCAAAAACCGATTTTGGGTGTAAATAGTGGTCGCTTGGGCTTTATGGCCAACACCCAGCAGGAGAACTTGGAGAAGGCACTCGACAATCTAAACGAAGGCAATTACCGCCTCGATAAACGGTACCTGCTGCAGGCTGAAGATCGCCACGGCAATGTGTTTCACGCGCTGAATGAATTTCTGTTTTCCAAAAAAGATTCCACCTCCATGTGCACTGTGGAGGCCGAATTCGACGGTATGTTTATCAACAAATATTGGTCTGATGGTTTGATTGTGGCGTCGCCCACGGGATCAACGGCTTATAACTTATCGTCGGACGGCCCCATTGTGATGCCCAACAGTAACGTGATGGTGGTCACTCCTATCAACCCGCATACGTTAACCACGCGGCCACTGGTGCTGCCTTCTAATAAGCCGCTAAAAATAACAGTGCAGAAACAGGAGCACGAAGTTTTGTTTTCGTATGACGGCAAAATTTGTGACATTCAATCGTACCCGCTGGAGGTGCATATTCAGCGCTCTAATTTTACTATTGATCTTATT
>NNSL01000440.1 GCA_003123965.1 Balneolaceae bacterium SMO_bin1 | reverse complement strand
GGCTCCCCGGGTAGGATTCGAACCTACGACCCATCGGTTAACAGCCGATTGCTCTGCCGCTGAGCTACCGAGGAATAAAATCAAAAAATCAATACTCAGCCATCCCGCTGAGAAAGCACAAATATAATAATTACTGATATCGCAAGTCAAGCACTTTTTGGGAGAATTTAATAATTAACTTTTTCAAGTATAAGCCCCTTTGCCGGCGCTCCATGGCTACTTTTTTCTTCATCGGGGTGATTTAATAAATCCGCAAACTTTTCAGGCGGCCATTTGCCCCGACCAACCTGGAGCATGCTCCCCACCAGCCGGCGCACCATGTGGTGCACGAAACGGTTGGCCGCAATGCGATAAACAATAAGGTGATTATCTCGAGTAAATTCTGATCGCGTTACCGTGCAAACTGCACCCTGCTGATCTTTATTCGCTTTGCTAAAACATTCAAAATCATGCTCTCCGCGAATCATAGCCGCACAATTACGCATGGCTTCAAAATTCGTCAGCTGTGGTTCAAAAGCCGCAAAATTGTACAAAAGCGGGCTTGGCCGTGTAACGATTTGATAACGGTACTGCCGCGATTGCGCATCAAACCGTGCGTGGAAATCAGCGGTCACTTTTTCCATTTTCCACACTGCAATATCACGCGGCAGCACCCCCAGCAGGGCGTAGAGCACATCATCAGTATTGATTTCCTTATCAATATCAACATGCGCAATCTGTTCTTCGGCATGAACCCCACTGTCGGTTCGGCCCTGCCCAATAATATCGATAGGCTCCTGTAAAATTCGGCTCAACCCGTTTTCAATCTCCTCTTCAACCGTAGGTACGTTGGGCTGTATTTGCCATCCACTGTACGCCGTTCCCTCAAATTCGATGTAGAGTTTATATCGTGGCATCCATGAGTCCGATAAAGATGATAAGAAAAGGGCGTTGGCAGATTCTAAGAGCTCCTGTTATTTGTGGCGTTCGCGGCCCCAATGGCGAAATATGGAAACACTGAATCCAATCATCAGCAGAAATGTACCAAGCCAAACTACCGAAATAAACGGTTTTTCTTCGGCCACCACCAGTACCCATTCTTCTTCGTACGTTTCATCAAGCCCTTCAACCTCGAGGGTGATATCACCGCTCTGCGGGTCAATGTTTGTAAATCGAACGCTTACATTGTGACCCTGAATTTGCTGCGGCGGGGAATAGCTGTAGCTTTTGCCCTGCTCAGTATAGATTGCAAAAAGCGGGCGCAGCGTTTGATCATCGCCGCTGGCTTGATGACTGACTTCCAGACGGGCGCGCACGGCAATCATTGTGCTATCGGGCAGGCTTTCATCGCTCACCTGGGTAAATGAGCCAAAGTCAATATCAAAACCACCAACCGATATAGATTCGCCTTCACTCATGGTAATTTCCTGTACCTCAGACGAGTCAGGTGCGGTAGTTGCCGCAGCCTGTTCATTTCTTTGCTGCTTTTGCTCGGCCAGCTGCTCGTTTTTGCGCTCTACATAGGAGCTGCCGCTTACGTAAAGGTAGATATCACTAAACCAACCGGTATACACGTCGGGGTCTATTGACCATTGAATGGAGCCGCCGGGTGCGGAAGCCGACATGGGGTATACCTGGGGATTCAAATAGATACCGCCGCTGGAACCATCAAGCGGTTCAACTCTGATTTTATACTGTTGTTGACCCGGCCGGGGTTGATCTTCAAGTGTGTAGCCCTCGTATGTAATTAAATACTCGTTATTTATTACCGTTGGTTCATTTAGGTTCAACTGGATAAAACTAACGGTTTGGGTTCTCGGGAATCCTTGCTCATCGGTAACTTGCCCTGCCTTAATTGCCTGGTTGTATTTCATGGCTGATTCATCGAGCAATTCGGTGTTATACAGTGAAGAAGCCAGCACACCGAGCATCAGCACGCCAAAGCCTACATGGGTTAGCGAGCCGCCAATTAATTTGGGATTTTTGAACATGAGCCTTCCCATTACAAAACCGTTGCCGATGATGGCGAACCATCCCGCAAAGAGAAACACCATGACATACCAGTCATAAATATTGGCTATCATAATGGTAGCCAAAGTAACAATGGAGGTAATGGCTACCGGTGGCAGTAAATCTTGCGCCAGCGTTTCGGCGTCCTGCTTTTTCCAGAATAGCATTTGGCCAACTACCGTCATAAGGGCCGCAATAATCGCAAGCGGGTACGTCCAGTCGTTGTAAAAGCTAATTTCGGGCGGCGTTGGGTTTTCGGTAAACAGCAAGCCAATAATGGGTGAGCTGGTTCCCAAAATTATGATCAATCCGAGCAGAAACAGCACCATGGCGCCGGAAAAGGTAAAAAACTCACGACTCAAGAATTTGGTTTCACGCGTTTGGCTGGGCAGGTCATTGTATCGCCATGCAAAAAACAGGACGCATACGCCGGTCATGACGCCCATAAAAATTATAAGCTGCCAATAAAGTCCCAGATCAACAAAACTGTGCACCGAGGCGTCTTCTAGTATACCGGAGCGCGTTAGAAAGGTCTCGTAAATAACGAACACATAAGCCAGCAGCGCAAATACAATTGATGCTTTTTGCGAAGTTGAGCTTTTGCGCTGAATAATCATCGTATGGATGCCCGCTGTTCCCAACAGCCATGGAACAAGCGATGCATTTTCAACCGGGTCCCAGGCCCAGTAGCCGCCAAACGATAGCGTAACATACGCCCAGTAACCGCCAAGGAAAATAGCCGTGAGCAGTGCAACATTGGCTGCCAACGTCCATGGCAGTGCCGGATTGACCCACTCATTATATTTTTTCTTCCAGAGTGCGGCCATCGCAAAACAGTAGGGAACCGTCATCATTGCGAAACCGACAAAAAGTATAGGCGGATGGATGACCATCCACGGACTTTTAAGCAGATCGTTGAGGCCCCGGCCGTCAGCGGGCACAAAATCTGGGTTGGCCTGTATAAACGGGGCATTGGGCATGGCCTCGGCAATTGTTCTGAACGGCGACGCGCCAATGGCGACATCACCGATATGCAATCCGGAAACCATGGATAGCAGAAACACATGGGTGAGCGTGAGAAAGAATAACACCGGCCCGCGATAAGGCTTCTGCGTCCATTTCATCAGCCCAAGACCAATGATAAAAGAAAATAGTATCCACAGCATAAAGCTACCTTCCTGCCCGCCCCAAAAGGCTGAGACAAGGTATTTCAGCTGCAGATCTGAGCTGGTGTAATTGTAAACGTAATAGTAGTTGAACTGATGCGTGAGAATAATATACACCAGCAGTCCGGACGCTATGATCAGGAATAAACCATGCAGGCCGAACAACCAGTTCGACGCCCGGTAATAACGATTATTATCGTTGCGAGCGTACAGCAAGTACCCGATGCCCGCCAGAATACTGAAAATAAAGGCGGCATTAATAAGAACTTTACCCCAAATTCCAATCATAATTTAACTCGTTTGCGGCTGAGCTGGTTGAAATTCAGGTTCTTCGCCGGTAGCATTGTATTTTGATGGGCACTTCATGAGCATGTCGTTGGCGTAAAACACCCCATTTTGCATACTTCCAATTACTACCAATTTTTCGGCCTGCTCAAAGTTATTGGGCTTTGGCTTGGGATATACCACCTTGCGAACATTACCCTCTTCATCTTCCATGAAAAAGCTAAACTGTTTGTCTTCAACCGAAAAGCCATAGGCTTTTGAATTTTCCCACTTGCCTACTACGTGAGCACTTTCTCGATCTTCGGCATCATTAAAATTTGTGTATGTACTTATGCTGTTGCTGAAATTTACCATCAACAAAGTTGTAAACCCGATGATGGCCACAACGCCGATAATTACTTTCGGTTTCATAGGTTACGTATCGCTTGATTGATTTTGAATTGTTTCTTCCAACCGGCTGACTTTGCGATCGGTTCGAATGATAAAAAACAGCAGTACGAACCAGATGATCAAACTTACGCCGAGTACCACAAAAATCAGGTCGTTAGAGGCCAGGGCGGCAATGATAGTGCCCGCTTGCTCGGCCGATTCGGCTCCTGCCCATTTATCGCCATAGCTCGATGACAGTGTATCAACGACAGCCGTGGTATCTTCTTGTACTTGAGCTAAAACTTTTTTCATGCAGTTGAATACTCAATCTGATCTTTAATTTTTTTGTACCGTACGCCGATATTCGTCAACCAAATTGCAAGGCCAATAAATCCTACAACGGCCGGATAAAATATATAGCGCAATTCCGGTGCCGTTATTTCACTAAAGGCCGGGTTACCCTCGGCCCCCGGATGCAAACTCGGAAGCTGCCGGGGAATGATGTACAACAAAAACGGGATGGTTGTAGCTGCAAAAATGTTGAAAATTGCCGAAATTTTCGCCCGCTTTTGCGGGTCATCGAAAGCAGTACGAAGCACAAAATAAGCTACATAAATCATCATTGCCAACGCTGAAAGATTCATACGCGGCTCGGCAAATGTCCACCACGTGCCCCAGGTAAAACGAGCCCAGAGCGAGCCGGTCAGCAGTCCGCAAATACCAAACACCAATCCAACCTGCGTAATAGTTTCTGCTTTGCGATCGGTGTGCATGTTCTCATCGTTCAAATATTTTATGCTGTAGTAAAGTCCACCCGCAAAACATACCGCCATAGTGAACCACATAGGAACATGCAGAAACAAGTTTCGGGCCGATTCCTCCAGGATGGGAATATCGGGCAGCGGAATAAGAAACCCGGCAATGATAACACCTGTCATCCAGAGGGCCACTGCATATTTCCACGGTTTTAATTTACTCACAGAATCGCTTTGCAAATTCAGATTGATAAATGGCAATAGTGCCTTAGACAAACGGCCAAATAAAGCCTGATAATATACGAAATAAACGGCAAATTCAGGGCTTCTATTTCTCCGAATTTTGCCTATGTTACGATTGTTATTTGAAGTAAATGTGAAATTCTATTTATCTATAACAATGGCTCAGCAACAATCTGATAGGACATTTAAGCTGAATCCGAGCTGGAAAGCGTACTTTTGGCCCTACCTGTTTTCTGTCTTAGCCATTCCTATAGTCGGCATTGGTTTAATTGCCCTCTATTTTGTGCGCAAGAATCATAAGAGACAAGTTTACAAAATCAGTGATACCCAAATCAGCAAGGCAGATAAAAAGTATCAGCACAATGTAGACCTGGCAGATATTGATGATATAGAACTTCAAAGAAGCTGGATGCAGGAAAAGTTGGACATCGGCACCCTGGTGCTGCATACTTCGGCCTCAAAAATGGAACTTATAGGCCTCGAAGAGCCCCAAAATTTACTAAATATCCTTGAGCAGGCGGTTGAATCAGAGAAAGAACGGCACAAGCAGCGCCAGAAAACCCAGCAGAAAAAGCCCGATTACCAGCCCGGGAATATGGAACGAATGGATTACCTGACGGGCCTTTGGCAGCAAGGTCTAATTTCTGAGGAAGATTACGAGGCAGAGCGAAAAAACTTTGAATAGTTCCAATTATTGCTCAGCTTATCTGCCAGCAACTACTAATCTACAAACACCTCATTTATGAAAAAATTACTACTCACTTTTGCCTTTATATTGGTGGCTTCATCGGGCTTTTCGCAGACCGATTCGCACATGGAGGCAGTAAATGAACTTATGCAAGTTATGAACATGGAGCAGCAAATGAGCGAGTCGGCCGATCGCATGTTTGAACTGCAAGCCAAACAAATGCCGCAGATCACCCAGTACAAAGAAATAATGACAGAGTTCTTCAATAAATACATCAACTGGGATACGATTGGTGAAGATGTAAAGGAAATCTACAAAAACAGCTTCACGGAATCCGAAATTGAAGATCTTATTGCCTTTTTCAGCACGGAAACCGGACAAAAGTTTGTGATGACCAATCCCGAAATACAGCAGAAAATTGCTGAGCTAACCCAGGGCATTGTAATGAAGCACCAGGCCGAGCTGCAGCAAAAAATCATGGAATCGATGCAAGACCAAAACCAATAGTACCTGTTCTTGCTTTTCTTTTTTGCACAACTTTCCCATCATCGATCGGGCCATTCCGCCCGATCGGTTTTTTAAATATTTTAACGCTGTTTATCTAGCAAAAAAATTGGCTTTTTTGTAATTAAAGCGGTGATCTACTATATCAACCTAAATTGAATTTCCCCTCAACCATGTCTTATATAAAGCGAATTACGTATTACCTCGGGTTTTTGGCTGCATTGTCTCTCTTATTTATGCCCGCCGAGAGTGTAGCCCAGCAAGCAAATTACGAACAGGCACAACGTTTTACCGGTGAACGGATGGATAAACTTGTGGGCAGCACCGGCGTTTACCCGCGCTGGATTGAAGACCAAGACCGGTTCTGGTATGGCTACGAAACCGCCGACGGCCAGCGCTGGTATTTTGTTGATGCCGCCGAAGGCACCAAAAGAGAACTTTTTGATCGCGAAGTGATGGCGGCCGAACTAGCCAAAATTTTCAACCGGCCATTCAATCACAAAGATTTAGATCTCAATGATTTTGAGTACGACCTGAACAAAGGCCTGTTTACATTCAACGTTGACAGTATCAACTTTCAATATGAGCTCGATAATAATAACCTGGTGAAGCAGGACTCGGTTAAAGACGAGCCGCGCGACTATTGGAAAACGTATTCACCCGACAGTACGTGGATCGCATTTGCACGCAACCATAACTTGTATTTAATGCAGGCTGATGACCCTGACAGCACCGAATACCAACTTACCGAAAGCGGCGAAAAGTGGTATAGTTTTCAGGCGGATGCCAGCGACACCACCAGTGATGAACGGCTCCGTTCGCGTGCCGAGTGGTTTGAAGATTCCGAAAAACTATACGTCAAACGCACTGATGAGCGTGATGTTGAGGAACTATGGGTGATCCAGGCATTGGGTGATCGACCCGAACTGGAAACCTACAAATATCCCATGCCCGGCGATGAGCATATTGGCCAGGACGAAGTGTGGGTGTTTGAAGCCGATACGCTGGATAGCACCGACGGTGTGAAACTTGAAACAGACCGCGAAGATTGGAAAGATGAATCGCTGGGCGGGGCCTATTTTAATGACGGCGGATTCTTCACCGGCACGAACTCCGATCACCTCTATATTCTGCGTCGCAACCGGCAATGGAATAAAATTGATGTGCTGAAAGCGAATACCTCCACCGGTGAGACGGAGATTCTGTTCAGCGAGGAAAGCAAACCCTACTTTAATACGCGCTTTGCCCAATTGGCCGTTATTGATAATGGCGAAGAATATATCTGGTGGAGTGAACGTACTGGCTGGGGGCAACTTTATCGCTACAACAGCGAAGGTGAACTGATGAACCGCATCACCGAAGGCTTCTACACAGTGGGCGATATCGTTAAAATTGACACCACCGATCAAACATTATTTTATGAAGGATACGGAAAAGAAGAAGGCTCTCACCCGTATTATTCCAAACTCTATAAAATTAATTTCGATGGCAGCGATGACGAACGCCTCACTCCCGAAGACGCCACACACCAGATCTATGAATCTGACAAAGGCAATTATTTTGTCGATAATATCTCGCGTGTGGATATGCCCGACCGCTCCGTGCTGCGTAATGGTGACGGAGAAATCGTACAGGAGCTCGAGCAGACCAATATTGAAGATCTAAAAGAAGTAGGATGGCAGGCGCCCGAAACTTTTAAAGTTAAGGCCGCCGATGACGCCACCGATATTTACGGCGTGATGTGGAAGCCGTTTGATTTCGATTCAACCAAAACGTACCCCATCATTAGCTACGTGTATCCAGGTCCGCAAACCGAGCCCTTCCCCGTTGGCTTTTCACTCAGCGGACGAAACACCTCGCTTGCCCAGCTTGGATTTGTTGTAGTAGCTATGGGTCAGCGCGGCGGCAGCCCCATCCGATCAAAATATTACCATAACTTTGGCTATGGCGATATGCGCGATTATCCGCTCGTTGACAACAAGTATGGCATTGAGCAGCTTGCTTCGCGCCATTCCTTTATCGACCAGGACAAAGTGGGCATATTCGGCCACTCCGGCGGTGGATTTATGAGTACGGCGGCCATCCTAACTTATCCCGGCTTTTACGATGTGGCAGTGTCCTCGGCCGGAAATCATGATAACAACATCTATAACATCTGGTGGAGTGAAGTACATAACGGAGTGGAAAAAACCACTGAAACCATCCAGGTTGATGACGGTGAAGGCGGCAAAAAAGACAGCACCGTCACCACTTTTAAAGCACCGGTTGAAAGCAACATGGAGCTGGCTGACAACCTGGAGGGCAACTTGCTGCTGGTAACGGGCAACATCGACAACAACGTGCACCCCGCCAACACCTACCGCATGGCTAATGCCTTAATGGAGGCCGACAAACGCTTCGACTTTATGATCATGCCGGGGCAGCGCCACGGATTTGGGCAGTACACCCCATACTTTACCCGCATGCTCTGGGACTACTTTTCCGAACATCTGCTGGGCGACAAACCCGAAGGAATAGATATGGATATTCCAGATTACGATACGGCAAACGATTAGCTGCATTGCACACTTCTAACCCCGAGGATTTCAACGTCCTCGGGGTTTTTTATTGATGCGAAAAAATTGCCCTACACTGTTACCGGCTTTTCTTCGGTTCTATCTAATTCCGCAAGCTCTTGTTGATATTTCTTTTCCTGACGGGTGATGGTAAGGCTCCAGGTAATGCCGGCCGCCGCGAGCAGCCCGCCAAAGAGCATTAATAATTGACGAATCGTGAATATATCATTTTCCAGTAACGCTGAGGCCAAAATAACAGAACCGGATTGCGCCAGTGTAAAGAGCAGCCATTCCGTGCTGAAAATGCGCCCGCGAAAAGTATCGGTAGTCCGCCGCTGCAGCAGCACCGTGCTCATCACCCAGTTTGCACCGGAAGGTGTATGAGCTAAGAAAACAAAGATGAGCATCAAAATAAGGCTGCCCGTAACTCCTACAACCATGTACATTGCCCCGGTTGCAATCATGCACAGTCCCATCACTTTAATCCAGTCCGATTCATTGGGAAAGAGCCGCCGACCAATAATGGGGCCAATGCCCGTACCTACCCCGCGCGCCGAGTAGAGCAGCCCCAAGCCAACGCTGCCCATCATTAACACGTTTTCGGAAACTAAAATTAGCATATAGGTAAGCGCGCCCAAAAACATCGTAAATACGCCCTTGGCCAGCGTAGGGCGCAGCACAGAATGATCTTGGAGCAAATACTGAAATCCTTCGCGAATACCCACAAATGGATTACGGGTACGCTTTAATTCAGCATCACTCATTTTTTCTTGTGGGATAACCGCGCGATAGATGAACCATGCCGAAAGCAGGTAGCTGAAGGCATCAAGAATGAACACCAGGTCGGTACCCAGCCACGCTGTTGCAAGTCCGCCAATACCCATGCCGGTGGTAAAAATAATGCTCCAGCTAGCGGCCGAAAGCACATTGGCGTCCACCAATTCTTTCTTCGTGGTAACATTAGGAATGGAGGAGGTTTTGGCCGGTTCAAAAATGGCCGATAAAACCATTTGCAGCGCCGTGAGCACATAAGCCAACCAAAGGGTTTCGTAGGAAACCACAAGCAGCATCCCAACCATCAGCAGGGCGCGCAGCACATCACACAGAATCATGAGGCAGCGCCGATTAAACCGGTCGGTGATATAGCCTGCTATGGGTGAAAAAGCCGCAAGGCTCAGCATTTTTACTACGATAATAAGGCCAAGTAAAAACTCGGAATCAGAGTAGCGGGTGATGAGCGCATACACGGCCAGAAGCCCGAACCAGTCGCCGAAGTTCGATACAATTTGGCTGAGCCACAACCGGCGATAGTTGTGGTTATTTTTAACAAGGTCAATATAGGGTTGTATTTTATCGAGCAAGGTAGCGGATATTTGTTATTAGTTTCCAGCGACCAGATATGTTTGCATAACTAATAACCATTAATGGAGCTACTCCACTCCCGTACTGCCAAATCCGCCTTCGCCGCGTTCACTTTCTGGCAAATCTTTTACTTCCAGAACGTTGCATTGCTGTACCGGCGCAATAACCATTTGTGCAATGCGGTCGCCGTGATTTATAGTGAATGGCTCTTCGCTGTGGTTAATGGCCAGCACTTTTACTTCGCCACGATAGTCCGAATCTATGGTGCCGGGCGTATTTAGCATGGTGATGCCGTTGCGCCAGGCCAGGCCGCTGCGTGGCCGAATTTGCGCTTCGTATCCCTGCGGCAATGCCATCTGCAGACCGGTGGGAATGAGCGCCCGCTTACCGGGGTTTAGCTGCATGGGCTCATTTAGTGCAGCACGGATATCCATGCCCGCAGCCGCTGCCGATTCGTAAGAAGGTAGCTCTAAATCGTTGGCGTGGGGAAGTTTTTTAAAATGCACGTCAATCATTGGTCATTCTCCGTTCTTTCTTGTAATCAATAAGTTTAATTTTGGCGTTACCCAACCAAACTTTAACACGGGCTTCAACCGGAATGCGCAGATCTCCTGAGCGGTACCACGCCTCAAATTGTCCTGAGAAGCCGAATGGGCCGTCAATATCAGTTTCGCCGCTGGTGTAATAGGTTTCAATCTCTTCGGGAAACGCATCGTAATCGCGCATTTCTGTTTCAGTGGTATGCGTGGCAGTTAGGTATTTCATTTCACGATTCAGGTAAATAGGTACTTTCACTGTAGTATCCGTACCCGCCGACAAGCGGCTCATCATAAAAGTGATATGACCTGAGGAAGCCGGTTCTTCAAGCGCCAGCGTATCCCGCGGATGCCCTTTGTCATAGGCATAAACCTTCTGTTCTTGACGATCAAAAATATAGTGCGATTCTTTGAACTTGTCTTCATCCACATTGTCCGACCAAAACGTATGTACATCAAACGCTTGATTGGCCACACTGAAAAGAGAGTGATAGTGGTTTTCTTCGCGGCCTACGAACGGTATACCCGGATTTGATTCGATAATTGTGCGCAACACCCAGCTTTTCTGTCCATTATGGAGCGTATCAGAAACTACTTCAACCTGCACTTCGCCCAACTTGAAAAAACTGTACCGCACCTCGTATGTAAAAATCTCGTGCCATTGCATCAGCTCTTCGGCCGTTGGCGGATTATCGGCCGTGATGGTCTCGGGTGATTCTGTTTGAGCTCGGGCAGAAAATGCAATAAAAATTAAAAAAGCGCCAGAACGCCTCTCCTAAGGGTTTTTAAAAACATGCTTGCAGAAACCGGTTTAATTGGGAAAATATTTTTAAAGTACCATCGCAAAGTGCGATATTAAAATTTCTAGTGTAACGCTCAACATTCCGACTTATTCCGTGGAAACAATTATATTATAAACGATCATCCGCCGCAAAAATGTACCGAGATTTGAGCACATCAAACATATTCAAATTATTGATTCTTTGTTCCATTATTATTGCCGCATTCGCATGCTCAGAAAGCGAACAGCAGCAAGATTTTGAGGACGAAGCCCTGCAGCCTCCTGCCGGAATCACGGCCATGACCGCCACCGGCGTGCCAGCAGAAAATAGCGAAACCGATCCTTCCGACTGGCGAACGGCTCCCGATTTCAGCGGACTGTTTGAGGTAACAACACCCGCATTCCCCAATCCCGTTTCGTTTAACTCAAATTTTGAAATTCTCATTGATGTTAAAGCCCTCGATGCCATTAATGGACTCTATGTGTATGCCTTTCAGCAGAGCAGCGATTTGGCCACCGCGCCCCTGCTGGAAGTCCGCCAAGGCACGCTGCAGCCGGGACTGCAGTCAATCATTATCAACCCGCAGGAATTTGCTGCATCAACGGGCACCGGCACTTTCGGCAACACCTGGCGCATCATTTTTTACGACCGCCAGCAAACCGTAATCACCTACGGAGATGTTATTGTAGAATAGGTTGTTTAAAAGAACCATCCCTCCTATTTTAGCCTTCGATATGGGTAAACATAAAATTACACCTTCAGAACTAAGCATACTCGAACGGCTGGTATTTCCCGAGCCTTTTGCCACTATTATGGAAGAGACCGGCCTGAAATATGGTGAGTTGCGCGATGATTTGATCCACCTGCTAAACTTCGGATTCGTGGAGGCTTACGAAGTGAATGGCGAACGCATTACTTCTACCGGTTTCTATGATGCCGACAATCTGCAGAACTTTACCTTCCGGGCTACCAGCAAAGGACTTTCCGCTATTTAAAAATTATTGATGATGAAATTTGAAACCTCTGTCAACGATCAAATAACCGAACTGGAGTTAGACCCCGAATCGGGTGATTTCTCAGTTAACGATACCGAAGGGACATACAAGTTCCATACACAAGCAAACGGGCGACGGCTGCTGCGTATCGGGGAAAAGCTGTACACCATCGATAATGTTTCTTTCGACAATCGAACTGTGGAATTTACCTTAACGGGCGCTGGTGTACCGTTGATGTACGCGATGAGCGCGATATTCTACTCGATGAGATGGGCTTTAAAACCGCCGCCGAAATTGGCGAAGGCGAACTGAAAGCGCCCATGCCGGGCAAAATTCTGGAAATTATGGTCGATGAAGGAGATGAAGTAGAACTGGGCGATCCGGTCGCCATCCTTGAGGCCATGAAAATGGAAAATGAGCTCAATGCCCCGGTTGCCGGCGTTATCACGTCCATCAGCGCCAGCGTAAACGATTCTCTCGAAAAAAATGCAATTATTTTAGAAATAGAAGCTCGTGGATAAATTTATCATCGAAGGTCCCACTCCCCTCAACGGCACTATTCCAATCAGTGGTTCAAAAAATGCGGCACTGCCGCTCATGGCGGCAGCCATTTTGGGCGATTCGCCGACGACTATCACCAATGTGCCCAAGCTTAAAGATATTTATACGTTCAATAACGTAATTCGCGTAACGGGTGCGCACGTTGATTTTGTCGAGGATGACAATCGCCTGCGAATAGATCCCAAGAATATTAAGCATTTAGAGGCACCGTACGAGTTGGTGCGAAAAATGCGCGCCTCGTTTTATATGCTCGGC
>NNSL01000447.1 GCA_003123965.1 Balneolaceae bacterium SMO_bin1 | reverse complement strand
GGGCCGCAAACGTAAAAGACGCTTCTGATATCCTGCCCGGCCATGGGGGCGCCTTCGATCGCTTTGACGGTGTGATTTTAGCCGCACCAGCCTTTTATCTTTACCTGCAGTGCCTTGAAATATTTGGGTATGCCTCATTTTAATCTCACCTGGCGTAAAATTTCGCTTAAACTAAAGCATCCGTTTACTATTTCAAGAGGCACCAAAGAAACGGTTTCTAATGTATTGATACAGTTGAGTGGTGGAAACTATGTGGGAATCGGAGAGGCGGCCCCCAAACCGTCGTTACAACGAAATGCAGATACGGTTATAGGTTATCTGGAATCACTGCCTGCCGATTTATTTGATTCTATCGCAAGTCCTGAGCAGTTAGCGGCTGCCTTGGATGAAATGGAAAACGAAGTACACGCTGCTCGGGCTGCCGTAGAAATGGCATGGCTCGACTGGTACAGCAAAAGTCAGGGGCAACCGCTTTGGAAACTACAGAATGCACCTGCACGAATAGGACACCAAACATCATACACCATTGGGCTGGATGATATTCAGGTGATGAAGGAAAAAGTGCTAAATGCGCCCGAATATCCAATTTATAAAGTAAAGCTCGGCACCGAACGGGATAAGGAAATTATACAAGCTTTGCGAACTGTAACTGAGAAGCCCATTAGAGTAGACGCGAACGAAAGCTGGCAGACTCTAAGCCAAGCTAAAAGCATGATTGACTTTTTAGCCGATTTAAATGTTGAATTGGTTGAGCAACCCATGCCCGCTGCAAATATTCACGGTCAACGCGAGCTTAAAGCATATTCTCCCATCCCGCTTTGTGCGGATGAAAGCTTTCTCGGAGGTGAATCACTTGATAGTATAGCGGAGGCGTTTGATATCGTTAATATCAAATTGATGAAAATAGGCAGTATGGTTAAAGCGTTTCAGGTAATACATGATGCACATGCTTGTGGTTTACAAGTGATGATTGGATGCATGATTGAGAGTTCGGTAGCAAATACGGCAGGTGCTGTTTTGAGCCTTTGGGCTGATTATGCAGACTTAGACGGGCATTTGCTTATTAAAAACGACATTGCGGAAGGGCTGACACTGACTCAAGATAAGCGCGTAATTATACCAGACAGAATCGGATTGGGTGTTAGGCTTAAATAGTAGCTTCAGATTTTGGGTGCTTTTTATTACTCAGCAAAATAAATGCACCAATAATGAGCACCATCATCACTCCATTTCGTATAAGGGTGAAACCCAATCCGGAGCTAAAACCAAATGCCCCAAAGCACCCACAGCTTGATACATTCATGCCCTGCAAATAAAAGTAGCCGAGCACGCTGCTAAAACCGACCAGCATCATTAAGCCAATCGACAGAGCCCAACGTATTTTTTTGCCCCACAACAGCAAAATAGCAACTGCTAATTCTACTATGCTGATTGAAATTATAATCAGGGCCGCGTACTCAATCACCCAGAAGTAAGTAGTTGATAGCAGACGCACCAGATCATAATTCACGTAGCCGCTGTCAAGTAGTTTGCCAATGCCTGAAAGCAAAAAAATGGCACCCAGTAAAATCCGAATAACGATAACTCCTATACGCCGTTTATTAGAAATCATAAATTTGATTGGTCGTATCTATTGCTATTTTACTAAACAATTTGAGGCTTACCATGAAGGAATGTTGAAAATAAAAAATTCGTAATCATAGCAAATATATAGAATAATGGCCAAGCTTATGAATATTTTAATTACAGGTGGAACCGGTTTTGTGGGCTCGGAATTATGCCCCATGCTACTGCAGCAAGGACACTATTTGACAATCATTACACGGAGCCCTAAAAAGTACAAAGAGGAACAAGCTAAAAATCAGCAGTTTATCTCGTGGGATGCCAATCTGGTGGAGGCTATGGAAAAGACTGATGCTGTCATTAACCTGGCCGGCGAAAATATCTTCGGTCAACGGTGGACGGACACCGTAAAGAAACGTATTCATAATAGCCGGGTAGAAAGCACAAAAACGTTGGTAGAAGCCATGAAAGCTGCCGACAATCCACCCGAGGTAATGGTTTCAGCATCTGCTGCGGGATATTACGGCGGACGCGGAACCGACATTCTAACCGAAGACGAACCTCCGGGAAGCGATTTTTTGGCCCAGGTTTGTGTAGACTGGGAGGCAGCAGCTAAACCAGCAAAAGAGGCTGGCGTGCGTCTGGCCATTCCCCGTATTGGCATTGTGTTGGAGCAGGGAGGCGGGGCATTGCAAAAAATGATACCAGCATTTAAGCTATTTGTTGGCGGACCTATTGGGCGCGGCACCCAATTTGTGCCGTGGATTCATCGGCATGATCTTTGTCGCGGGCTCATATATCCGCTTAAAAATGATGGGTTTGACGGCGTATATAACCTGAATGCACCTAACCCGGTAACTATGCAGGAATTGGCAAATGCGTTGGGTGATGTAATGAATCGCCCGGCGAAGCTGAAAGTGCCAGAATTTGTACTGAATGTTGCGTTAGGAGAGGCCGCAGAACCTATTTTGGAAAGTTTGAGGGTGCGGCCAAAGCAGCTGCAGAAGGTGGATTTCGAATTTAAATTTACGCATGTAAGAGAAGCACTGAGCGAAATTTTATAAAACTTGCTATCTGTTTATCGTCCAGCTCTGCACGCCTTCATCGGTTTGAGCAACCAGTTCCATCAGCTCATCACCATCCATATCACCAATGGTAAGGTGACGCATTCCGGCGGTTGGCAGGTTAAAGATCCGTTCCCCGTCTGAAGCACGCCAGGCATAAAGTCGTCCATAGCTGGCAAGCGCTACTATATCAGTGCTCCCATTTCCATTAATATCAATGAGGCGGGCCGGCCAGTTTTCAGCGCTGGGTTGACCCATATTTTTGGTGAGTTGCAGTCGGCCGTATTCGTCAAAAAGGAAAACGGAACCGTTTTGTGCCGTTGATAAAATTTGGCCCTCCGCAGTGCCGGGAGTGCCCAACAACGGCTGGTTTGATACATTGATACTCCCAATCATATTGTTTGTGCCCGATTCGCCAATATTTAGCGAGTCGGAAAATGGGATTTCAGGGCCAAGCGCATAAAGATTGCCATCTACCGCACCACCCAGCATGGTATTGCCAAAAGGAACCGGTGATCCGCTAAAGTTGGCGTTTATAAATTGAGGAAAATCAGGTAGTAAATTGCCGCTCGCATCCCAGGCATGAGCGGCATTTGATGAATAAGCAACAACGGCCATCTGGTTTTGATACTCACCAACATAAGGTTTGGTGCGGATGGGCGCATTGGTTGTAACCGGCCATCCTTCTAAGTTATTACCCCGGCCATTGAGTACATGCAGGCGCCTATCAGCAGTAGCTACAATGGCATCCGGTATTCGGTTACCGTTTATATCCGTTACAATCAGTGGCGTGGTGATGGATTCCGTTAAACGGAACGGGAACTTAGGCAGTGGTTCCCCGTTTTCATTCCAGCCATATATTTTATCGCCGGCCGCCTGCAGAATAACGTTCTGCCCTGTTCCGTACCAGTCGTATACTACCGGTGAGCCAACAGGCACATCAGTGCCGGTATCAAATTGCTGAATGAGCGTTCCATCAGTTCCAATTACATACACCCGCCCGGAATTGGTGGCAAATACAGCCTCGTCATTAAAATTTCCGGCGATGTTGCCAAAAGTAGGTGGCCCGGAAAGTTCAGCGTTACCGACATTATAAAACCAGTTTTCGCGGAAAGGTTGATCCTCTTCATCCTGATTAAATGTGGCGATATTAATGGCCAGATTCTCTGCATTATCATCAAGCTGAGCAGTAAATGTCAGGTAATTGAATGAAGACGTAAAAGCATCCACCGAACTGCCGGTTGTTAAATATGGAGACAAGTATGAAGTGAATTCAGGGCCTGCTACAAAAAGGCCGCTGAGCTGTTGGGGAAAGCTGTTTTTAATTTCCTCATAGAATGGTTCATACGAAATTACGCGCCGTCGTTGCCGGTCAGATGCCACCAATTCGGTAAGCCCTTTTCGTTTCGATATCACGGCCACATCATTAACTACATTAATATAAAAGTCCTTAAAAGTACTCAATTCTGAGCCGATTAATTGCGACAAGGCGTGGCTTTGGGCAAAGTAAACGCTGTCAACGCTTGAGATAACGCCTTGGCGGCTCAGTGATCCAAGCTGATTAGAGAACGCGCCAGGATTTTTGAGTTTGCGTAAAAATAAATATTCACCACTCGAAAGAAACCCTGATTGGGCATACATTACCAATCCAAGTTCTGTGTCCATATTTTCGGCAAGGGAGGCGTACACGTCGCTGTTGGTAAGAAAATGGGTATCGGTTTTGGTGGTGTCAGGGAGACTATCTGGCAAGGCACCGGCGACCGGCATGCGAAAGATACCAAAGGCGGCCGCATTCGATGAGATATACTGATCAAGTGTGATAGGCCGATTTTCATGCGAGAGAGCGGATATGAGATGGCTTTTTTCACTCCGCAGGGGTATTGAGCCCGTTAGTTGCAATTCGCGGCGCTGATTCTCGGTTTGGCTATTTATATTTAAAATGGTAGGATCGGTACCCTGCAATGCACCGTCAATGTTGGGGTGATAAGTAACCCGTGCCATTTGCGAAACCCAGCTATCGAGGGCAGGGGTATTCAGCAATATGGCTCCAGCTGGTAATTCAATGTCAGATATATCCGCACCGGGCTGCGCTCCACGCTGTACGCGAATGATATTTTCGATGCCTTTGCTAGATTCCGACATCATTAAAAAACTTTCCGCCCGACGCCAGAAAAAAGTCTCTGTTTTTAATTTGAAGGCTTAAAATAGTCGTACCTTCAAATTCGTAGTCGTTTTGAGCGAACGAGCGCGCATATTTCGATCGGACGGTCTCCAGAAAATTGTCGGGGGCCTGGGTTATCCAAATGGGCTGCATTTTTTGGTCAGTGCCGGGATACATCAAGATACTGTGCAGCGGCATAGATTGGGTGGCGTTGGAATCAATTTCGGCCACAAGTTGCACGGCCGCCGCGCTGATGTCTTCCAGAAACGGCATGTATTCGGAATTGATCGCTGACTGTACGGTGGCTTCGTTTTGGGGAAGAATCACAAACGTGGTTTCTTCGGGGACCGAGGTGGACCAACTTCCGCCGGAATTGCCACAGGCGCTAAAGAACAATGCTAATACAATTACGGTGGCGAATGATTTAAAAGACGACATCTTGAAATTTTTACTGATCAGATTTTGATATGCGCAGACGGTTTCCAAGTTAACGGCCTTGCAGTGTAAACGGCGTAAAGGTAATAAATATGCTACAATGGTATGTAAAAGTTTTCTAAACAGAATTGGAATTTCTTCTTTAATGGCATTTGCAATCATGGGTTCCAATTTCTAAAATTCGTATATAATGTAATGCAGCCCCGTGCGTTTATAATACACGCTTAGCGGAAAATAATGTACCTTGCAACGCGCAGTAGAATTGTTCGCAAGGCAATTAAATCTCATAAATTGATTTCGTGCCCAACATAACCACATATTTCGGCGTACTATTGGCAATCATGACTCTCATGATGCTGGTAGTTTCAGTACGTACTTGCGTACTCGTTTTTCGACTGCGAAATAAGCGAATGAGCTGGCGTGCAGGCACCCTAAAAGGGTTCCCATTGTTTTCTACCATTTTTCTTGCCGTTAGTGTAGCGCTTGCTGCAATGATGTGGCAAAATGGCGGCCGCACCGAAATGGGTGGGGCAATGCTGTATATGATGATGTCTAGCGCATGGTTTATATCCAGCTATTTTGCTTCTAAACGCTATATCACGGATCACGGGATTGTAAAAAATGTGAATGATCCCGCACAAACGGTAGCCTGGCATCAAATACACGATTTTTTTGAGCAAAAAACTGAAAACGGATTTGAATACACCTTTATTTATCGCAAAAATAATAATGGTAAACTCGAAAAAGTGATCCGACTGCAGCTACTGGTGCCTCAGTACGCGCATGCCGATTTCAAAAAATTAATATCTCACAAACTCGGCCGCCGTATCAGTTGTTATGAAGAATCCATAGACGTTGCACAATTCCAATAATTAAATCATCCACTATACGTATTGTTTGAAGAAATAGATAATTCGAAAATTCGTGAGGAACGAGCACTTCTTGCCGGCGTTTACGGGCCGGATACCCCGCGAGTCCAAGCTGAAGACTACCTTGATGAGCTTGAATTGCTAACCCAAACAGCCGGGGGCATTGTAATTGACAAAATATTGCAGAACAGAATGCATCCCGACCCGACCTCGTATGTGGGCGAAGGGAAATTGCGTGAGCTGCGAAGCCGCACCAATAGCGATGATATTGAGACCATTATTTTTGACGATGATTTATCGCCTACGCAAATCCGCAACGTTGAAAAAGCCACTGAGGCCAAAGTATTGGACCGAAGCGGCTTAATTCTGGATATTTTTGCTTCCAGGGCTAAAACAGCCGCAGCAAAAACTCAGGTTGAACTTGCGCAGCTGGAATATCTGCGGCCCCGGCTCACCCGATTCTGGACTCACCTTTCGCGTCAACAGGGGGGCATTGGCACTCGAGGTCCTGGTGAATCCCAGATTGAAACCGACCGCCGCCTTATTGATAAGCGCATTTCTACACTCAAAGATAAACTGGAGACCCTGGATAAACAGCGGCAGACGCAGCGCAAAGGTCGCGATAATATGGTGCGTATATCGCTGGTAGGCTACACAAACGCGGGCAAATCAACCTTAATGAATGCCCTTACTGATACTGATGTACTGGCCGAGAACCGGCTATTTGCTACCTTAGATTCAACCGTGCGCAAAATAGAGATCAACAATTATGAGGTTCTGCTCTCCGATACCGTAGGTTTCATCCGGAAGTTGCCGCATAATTTGATTGAAAGCTTCAAGTCTACGCTGGATGAAGTGCGTGAAGCTGATATTTTACTGCATGTAATTGATGCATCAGCCCTGATGTATCAGGATTATATTGAAGTGGTGGAAGAGACGCTGGAAGATCTCGAGATACATGATAAAAAAGTGCTGAAAGTGTTTAACAAGGTCGACAGGCTTGAGCCGCACCAACTTATGGAGTTGCGAAATGCATACCCTGAAGCACTATTTATTTCTGCGGAACGGAGCATTGGTTTAGAGGCTTTACGTGAAGGTATTCAGGAGTCTATTGAAGAAGACTTTGTGGATAAAACTATGAAAATTCCGCAATCAAAGTATGAATGTGTGGCTTTCCTGCATAGGGTGGCCAATATTCACAGCAAAGAGTACGTTAATTCCAGTGTAGAGGTATCCTTCAGTATTTCTGAAGAAAATCTATTGCGGTTAAAACATATGTTACATAACCTTGATGAAGAATCTGTAGCTGAACACTAAAATACAAGTTTAATGCTCGTAGCAGAAGCCATAAATACCGATACCCGCGTGTTAACCAGCATAGATACGCTGGCTAAGGCCCTTGAACAGATGGACAACCTCCAGGTTGACACACTTCCTATTATTAATGAAACCACGCGCAAGCTCGATGGCCAGATTACCCGCAGCGTTGTTGAGTCGGTGGATGAAAGTAAACGCGACGACGCGTTGATTTCGCAGTACGGGCTGGAAGAGCCTATTATGATCTTCAATAATCAGCATCTGTTCCATGCCGTGCAGATTTTGCTACAGCATGAAGTGCGGGTGTTGCCGGTTGTTGACCGCGAGCACGTTTTTCAAGGGCTTATTGAAAAACACCAGGTTCTTGAGTCACTCGGAAAAATGCTGAACCTTACAGAGTACGGATCGGTAATTACTGTGGAGCTGGCCCAGCAAGATTTTACACTCTCCGAGATCGTGCAATTAATTGAAACCGAAGGCGGAAAAATTCTGGGCATCACCGTAGAACCGCCCACGGCCGAGAGGAAAACCTATGAGGTTTCCATCAAACTTAATTTGCAGGATGTGAGCCGTGTTGCCTCAGCACTGCGCCGCTACGATTACAGCGTTCTTACCGAAAGTAAAAGTGAATCTGCAAATATAGATCTGGAAACACGTGCCGACGAATTCCTGAAGTTTCTCGATATCTAAAATCTGGTTATTATTTACCTCTTTTTTCACCGATTTGCGGAACAAAAATTGCAGGTTTGATATATTTATTACTGCATAAAATTCAAACACTTTAACTTGCATTAATGGCTCACCTTCGATTTATAGCTGCCGGTTTTTTCATTATCACACTTGCAGCGGCATTTCCACTTCAGGCTCAGGAAATTCAGAAACCCAATACTCTTCACTACCATAATGGCATCACGCTTTTTGAAGAGGGGTTGTTTGAGCAGTCAGCAGAAGAACTGGCCCGTTTTATCAAGAATTACCCGGAACACAGTCTGGTAGAATCGGCCCGATTTTATCGCGCACGAGCCCGCGCCAAGGTTGATCCCACACGCGCCAATGCCTACTATCAGCAGTTTATACAGTCGCATCCAAATACCGTTTTTGCCCAAAAATTGATTCTGGATCTGGCGGATCAGCGAAAGCAGGCGGGCAATTTTGATGGAGCTATTGAGCTTTACCAGCAGGCGCTGGACCAGAGCATCAACCAGAAGCAAGCAGCACGCATAACCTACTGGATGGCTGAAGCAGAAGCCGAACAGGAAAACTACGAACAGGCCCGGCAGTATTTTTTAACATTGGCAGATGACTACCCGGAAACTGAATGGGCGCCAAAGTCATTATATGCTCGCGGGCGGTTGTACTTAACGCAGCAGCAGTACCAGCAGGCTTCGCAGGCATTTGAACTGTTGGAAAACCGATATCCCAATGATGATATGACGCGGCGCATCGGTACCGCGTTGGGTGAAGCGTACTACCAGCAGCAGCAGTATCAAAACGCAATTGAGTCGCTTAAAAAAAGCCTGCCATATCTGGAAGGTGATCAGCGGGAAAAAGCAATATTTCTTGTTGCTGAGAGCTACAATGCGATGAATCAGTTCGAAGAGGCTTCATCGAATTATCTGCAGTACATCAACATGACGAAGGGAACTGAAAAAGAACGAATCGCACACTATGGCTTAGGGGTGGGTTTACAACAAACAGGAAATTTACCACTGGGCAGCCGACGAATTCGACAAGGCAGCGGCTGGACAAGATACCCTGGCGCGCAAGGCACTGTACTACGAAGCTGTAAATGAAAAGCTGGGCGGGCGCTACGAAAATGCCATTAAAACATTCCGTGAATTCGGAGAAAAGTACAATTCTGGACTTTGGTTTGAGCAAGGTAATTACGAATGGGCTATCACAGCGTATGAAATGGGCAACTATGGCGAAGCCATTGAAGCACTGCTGGAATTGGTACGGGCAGATATAGAACTTGAACAGGAAGGTAAAATTTATACCCGATTGGGGCAGGCTTATTTTGCAAATAAAGAATATACGCGAGCGTTGCAGGCTTTTGAAGCCGCCGAAGGAGTGACCGATATTGATCCCGCAGTGAAACGTGAGGCGCGGTTCCAGAAGGCATGGGTGCAGTACCGCAACCAGGCTTATGAGCCGGCGCAGGAGCTTTTTGCTCAAATTTATGAAGAATCGCCAAATACCGAGGTTGGACGGCAGGCTTTATTCTGGAATGCCGACTCATACTACAATATGGAAGATTATGGACCAGCCAGCCGCTATTTCAGTAGGTATATTCAAAACTATCCGGATAGTGAACTGACCGGCGCTGCCCGATATTCTCTGGGTTGGAGCCATTTTAAAATGGGACAATATCAAAATGCTATTCAGCCGTTCCAGAGTTTTTTGAGTAATTATAATCCGCCGGAAATTGCACTCTTTCCGTATGATACCGATACGCGCTTAAGACTTGGGGATTCATACTACGCCATTTCAAGTTACGATCAGGCGATTAGTACCTATCGCCAAGTTGTAGGAGAAGATCCGGGCGGAGATTACGCGCTTTTTCAAATTGCGAACAGCTATTATCGGTCTGATCGTACCTATGAGGCGGTAACAACTTTCCGTCAATTCTTGCGTGAACATCCCAACAGCAGGCTGCGTGAGCAGGCGCAGTACAACATTGCCTATATTTATTTAAATACCGGTAATTACGAGCAAGCAATAGAGGAATTCCGAACCGCCATCAACAATTACCCCGGCACGCAATGGGCTGCGCGCTCGCAGTATAATATTGGTGATGCCTACTATAACGCGGGCGAATACCAGCAGGCGATTGAAGCTTACCGAGAAGTGCTCAATAACTATCCCGACAGTGATTACGTGATTGAAGCGGCCAACGGTATTGACTATGCACGACAGGCCGCCAGCACCGGGCAACCGGCAGATACCACAACGGGTTCGGCGTTGGATGAATTTATGCAACAAAATCCACAGAACAGCGGCACAGCTGATCAGCTGCGATACCGGCAGGCAGAGAGCCTGGTACAATCAGGAGATTACATTAAGGCAATTGAACGACTGGAACAGTACATTCGAGTGAGCAATAACCAGGAGCTGCTTCCTGATGCACACATCAACCTTGCCCGTTCATATGAACAAACCGATCGCCGTTCAGATGCTATTGACAGTTACCAAACTGTAGTGAATGAATATGGTAATACTGACGAAGCTGCAACGGCATTGGCGGCATTGGGACGTTTAACATACGGCCAGCAAAATTATCAGGCATCGTATGATTATTATGAGCAATTGCTGCAGAAAGGCGGGAGTTACCGACTGGAGGCCCGCGTTGGTATGGGGGATGCCCAGCTTTCTATGAATAATACTCAAAATGCTATCGAATCTTACGAGGCTGCACTGCAAATGGAAAGTAGTTTTGAACCGGCGATGGTTGGGTTGGCCAAAGCGGCGATACAGCAAGGCAGCTATGAGCAGGCCCGGGAGCAGTTAACCCCCGTAGCAGAAGAAAATACGAGCGAAGTTGGGGCTGAAGCGCAATATCTGCTTGGCGTACTGGAGCAAGAGCAAGGAAATTATCAAACCGCCATTGACAAATATGCCAATGTGCAGGTGCTGTACGAATTATATGATACCTGGGTGGCAAAATCGTTGCTAAAAACGGCCGAATCATACATCCAACTGGGTAATGAAAGTCAGGCCACCAAAACCTTACAGCAGCTTATGAACGAATATCCGCGTAGCCCCGAGGCCCGCCGCGCGCAGCAGATGCTCCAAAACAATTGACTTATGATTCAAGAAGTATCGCCTGCATCTAAACTGCAAGGTACAATTCACTTGCCCGCCGATAAATCCATTTCGCATCGTGCGGCAATGTTTGCCGCATTGCATTCGGGTGAATCCATCATCCGAAACTTTTCCAATGCCGCCGATCCGCATTCCACGCTTCAATGCCTGCGTCAGCTTGGCGTTTCCATTGAAGTAGATGAGACCCAAGTTATTGTGGAAGGTGTAGGCCGTAATGGTTTTGAAACCCCAAAAAATGCATTGGATTGCGGCAATTCGGGAACGACCATGCGACTGCTGAGCGGAATAGTAGGCGGTGCAGGTGTTGAGTGTACATTAATAGGTGATGAATCGCTGTCTGCACGTACAATGAAACGTATTATTGATCCCCTGAGAAAAATGGGAATTGAAATAAGTGCTCGCGATGATGATTATGCTCCCCTTAAAATAAGCCGGCCTGGTGCAGTAAAATCATTAAATTTTCCGCTTCCCATTGCCAGCGCACAATTGAAGTCGTGCGTGCTGCTTGCCGGGCTTTTCGGAGAAGAAGATACGCATGTTATTGAAACCAAAGTTAGCCGCGATCATACGGAGCGGCTGCTGCAATTACCGGTTCAAAAAGACAGCGAATCAAAAACAATTCGAAGCAGCCGCAGCTGTACAATTCCCGAACAGAGCTACCGTGTGCCGGGTGATTTTTCAGCGGCCGCTTTTTGGCTTGTCGCAGCAAGCATCCATCCTGATGCTGAAATAGCGATGCCCTCGGTTGGTATCAACCCAACAAGAAGAGGTGCACTTGAGATACTCCAGAAAATGGGCGCCAATATAAACGTTGAGAATGAGCGGTTTGAAGGTTTTGAACCTGTGGCAGATATGCGCGTTGCAACTTCGCAGCTCCGACCGGTTCAAATCACAGAAGAGTTGGTTCCTAACTGCATTGATGAACTGCCTATTCTGCTCATTGCCATGCTGTTCGCTGATGGCCAATCGAGCATTCGTGGAGCGGGCGAACTTCGCCATAAAGAAACCGACCGTCTGGCAGCCATGGCAGCCATTTTAGAAAAGGCCGGAGCTCACTTTAAAGAACACCAAGATGGCTTTACAATATATGGTGATCCCGATTTTCAGCCTTCTGCTGCTACTTTTGCTAGTGAAGACGATCACCGAATTGCCATGTCTGCCGCCGTTCTCAGCCTCGTGGCTACTTCCTCATCAACCATTAAAAATGCCGACTGCACCCGCATTTCCTATCCGGCATTCTGGAATGATCTGGCCCTACTGACGAATTGAGTTGGTTCAGGTTATTTAAACCGCAAATTTGGCAAAGCTGATCTGATGCGGATGAAATAATGTCAATACGTCATAAAATTGCTCCTCTCTAAAGCTTGGCATTGTCATTGCTCATTGTATAGTGAACATCAATTAATCGGAAACCACCATGAGCGAATTTACCATTGATATTGAAAAGCAATTAAATAAACTCGGAAAAGATCTGCAGCAGATGGTAGGCCGCATTGTGCCGCTTGAAGACAAGTGCCACGATTTTCGCCCGCCCTGCGACATCGTTGAAAGTGAGGATACGTATAAGATTATTCTTGACATCCCGGGTTTGAGCAAGAACGAAGTTAATGTATCGCTTAAAGATTATGTGTTGACGGTCCGCGGTGAGCGCGTTAACGATTTAGAAGACGAGGAAGTGTACCGCCGACAGGAACGAAAAGGTGGCGTATTCAGTCGCTCATTTGCGCTGCCGCAAAATGTGGTGGTGGAGGAAGTGAATGCATCATTCCGAACCGGTGTGCTTACAATAGCGATGCCGAAGGCGGAAGATCACGATGATTCAACGAACATCCCGATTAATTGATCAAATTCACAAAGGATTTTCTCAAAGAATTAAAACAGTAAATAAAAAAGATAAATC
>NNSL01000478.1 GCA_003123965.1 Balneolaceae bacterium SMO_bin1 | reverse complement strand
ATTTATGTGGAACGGCCAACATAACATTGTCGTGCAAGACGAGCAGGGAAATGTAGGTCACATTTCTACCTACAATGTGATGCAATCCAATGGAGTAATACATGTAGTTGATACCGTATTAATGCCGACCAACTAATTATAGCTGTATCCACAAAGTCTTTTCTTACTAATATCATTGAATATATTTTAAGGCGTCTTTTTCTGAGACGCCTTTTTTATGTCCCCCTTTTTTTAAAATGAATTATTCTTGTAGTTTTACCGCTTGTTAAAAAACTAGATCCAATGCTACGTTTACCTATAAAGAGAACTTATTGTCAATGAACGATACTTTTTTCGACTTAATTGATCAGACGTACGAATTCCCGCAAGAAGGCTTCGAGCTCAAGCAAGATCACCTGCACTTCAACGGCGTAAATCTGCAGAAGCTGATTGAAAAATACGGCTCCCCGCTTAAACTAACCTATCTGCCAAAAATAAGGCAGCAAATACAAAAAGCGCGGAAACACTTTAATGCCGCTATTGATAAGCATGACTATCAGAATGATTATCGTTTTTGCTATTGTACCAAATGCAATCATTTCCATCATGTAATTAATACAGCCCTTCAGGAAGATGTGTGTCTGGAGACATCATCCGCCTTTGATATTGACTTAATTGAAAGACCTCTACCACGACGATAAAATTGATACCGAAAAAACTATCGTTCACAACGGTTTTAAAACCGAAAATTACCTGAACAAAATTAAATGGCTCAATAAAGAGGGTTTCACCAATTCCATTACCGTTTTGGACAATATGGATGAGCTCAACGACCTTGAGAATTTGGACTTAGACCGGCCCATAAAAATTGGCGTCCGCATTTGCATCGATGAAGAACCACGTGCACATTATTATACTTCGCGGATGGGTATCAATCGCAGAAAAATTGTTGATTTTGTAAGAGAAAAAATTGCCGACAACCCAAGCGTAGAACTTAAAATGGTGCACTTTTTTGTTGATTCAGGGGTTGCTGATAATTTCTACTACTGGGGTGAATTTCAGAAGGCATTAAGCTTATTCACTGAAATTAAGAATGAGATCCCTTCTTTAGACTCCCTTAATATTGGAGGTGGTTTTCCCATCCGCAACAGCCTGAGTTTCGAGTATGATTTTGAGTACATGACCAGCGAAATTGTTCGCAATATTAAAGAAGCATGCACCGATGCCGGCGTAGAAGAACCGAAACTGTATACTGAATTCGGCAAATATACCGTTGGCGAAAGTGGGGCCGTAATATTTAAAGTGCTGCGACAGAAACAGCAGAACAACAGCGAGCTTTGGTACATCATAGACAACAGCCTGATGAACACTATCCCCGATGCATGGTCGATTGATGAAAAATTCATTCTGCTGCCCATCAATAAGTGGGGCCACCGCTACCGTAGGGTGAACATTGGAGGCATAAGCTGCGATCACTCCGACTATTATAATTCGGGGCAATTCAACCAGCCGTTGCTCTTGCCAGCCTACTCGGATGAGGAAGAAGAGCCACTCTATGTAGGCTTTTTCCATACAGGGGCCTACCAAGACGCCATTAGCGGATACGGCGGCATTAAACACTGCCTGATTCCTTCACCCAAACATATTATTATTGATGAAGATGAAGACGGTACCATGGTTGATAAAGTGTACCGAAATGAACAGGAAGTAGATAATATGCTTCAAATTTTAGGTTACAATGACGAATAATAATATGACATTTGGAAAAATTGAGGACGAATATTCTGACTTTAGCACCTCCAAAATATTGCTGCAGTCCATACCCTACGATGGCACCAGCACATGGGGCAAGGGAGCTGACGAAGGGTTTAAAGCATTTATAAACGCCGCCGAGCACATGGAGCTGTACGACATTGAAACCAATACGGAAGTGTATCAAAAGGGTATTCACATCCTCGATCCCATCACGGAAAATTCGTCGCCCGAAGCTGTGTTTGAGGCCGTTTATAAAAACACGCAAAAACTGCTCGAAACTGACAAATTCCTGACATTTTTCGGTGGGGAGCACTCCATCAGTATTGGCATCATTAAAGCATTCTACGAGAAGTTCAATAACCTCACGGTGCTCCAAATCGACGCGCATACCGATTTGCGTCCCTCCTACATGGGTTCACCCTACAATCATGCCTGCGCGGTCTATGATGCTTCTAAAAACGCGAACCTGGTGCAGGTCGGCATCCGCAGTATGGATAGATCTGAAAAAGAGCATCTCGACCCTTCAAAATGCTTTTTCGCCGAAGAAATGCACGGCAACACTAACTGGATGCAGGACTCCATCAACATGATAACCGGCCCCGTGTACATTACATTTGACCTCGATGCTTTTGATCCCTCAATAATGCCAGCCACCGGAACCCCGGAACCGGGCGGAATGAACTGGATTACAACCATTCAGTACCTCAAAAAAGTTTTTAACGAGAAGAAGGTTGTGGGTTTTGACATTGTAGAATTAGCTCCCATTGAAAACCTTCATGCTCCCAACTTTCTTGCTGCCAAACTGTATTACAAAATGTTAAGCTATAAATTTGCCAATCATGCAAAATAAAGGATCCGTTTCTGAATTTTTAGAGCATCACTTTCGTCATTTTAATGCTGCCACTTTGGTTGATGCGGCCAAGGAATACGAAAAGCAGCTGCAAAATGGTTCCAAAATGATGATCACTCTGGCGGGTGCCATGAGCACAGCCGAGCTGGGCCTTTCACTGGCGGAAATGATTCGGCAGGATAAAGTTCACATCATCACCTGCACGGGCGCCAATCTTGAAGAAGATATATTTAACCTGGTAGCCCACAACCATTTCAAGCGCATTCCGCACTATCGGGATTTGAGTCCCGACGACGAACAAGAGCTGCTCGACCAGCATTATAATCGGGTTACCGACACGTGCATACCCGAAGAACAGGCTATGCGTAAAATTGAGGATCATTTAGTGGAGCGCTGGACAAAAGCAACAGAGAACGGCGAACGCTACCTCCCGCACGAGTACTTTTACGACATGCTGCTGAGCGGTGACCTCGAGGATGATTATCAAATTGATCCCACAGATTCATGGCTGCTGGCCGCAGCTAAAAAGGATATCCCTGTGATCGTCCCCGGCTGGGAAGACTCTACCTGCGGTAACTTTTTTGCCTCTCACTGCATTGAAGGCCGAGCAAATCCTTCTGCTGTTAAATCAGGCATTGAGTACATGACTTTCCTCGCTGATTGGTACATGAAAAATTCCGATAAAGGTGTTGGATTTTTCCAGGTCGGCGGCGGAATTGCAGGCGATTTCCCAATCTGTGTCGTACCCATGTTAGAGCAAGATCTGCAGCAGGAAGCTCCGCTCTGGTCATATTTTTGTCAGATCAGTGATTCAACCACCAGCTACGGTTCGTATTCGGGAGCAGTTCCAAACGAAAAAATAACCTGGGGCAAGCTAGGCAAAGAAACGCCCAAATTTGTAATCGAATCAGATGCTACCATTGTAGCACCTCTTATTTTTTCGTATCTACTTGGGTGGTAATTTGCAACTTTTGATAAACCAAAATCAACTTATTGGAAGTACCGAACCAGATAACAGAATCTGAAGCGCTCGATCTTTACAAAAAACTTCTTCTTCCCCGCCGAATTGAGGAGCGCATGCTTACCCTGCTGCGGCAGGGACGAATAAGCAAGTGGTTTTCCGGCATCGGGCAAGAAGCTATCGCGGTAGGGGTAACTTCGGCACTTAGCGAGAAAGATTACATCCTTCCCATGCATCGCAACCTGGGCGTATTTACCACCCGAGGTGTTGACTTATACAGATTATTTTGTCAGTTGCTGGGCAAAGCTGATGGCTTTACCGGCGGGCGCGATCGCTCATTTCATTTCGGAACGATGGAGCATCGGCTGGTCGGGATGATTTCTCACCTTGCCGCCACTATGCCCGTGGCCGATGGCTTAGCTTTGGCATCAAAACTCAGAGAAAATAATTTTGTAGCCTGCAGTTTTTGCGGCGACGGCGCCACCAGCGAGGGCGATTTTCATGAAGCACTAAACCTGGCGGCTGTTTGGGAATTGCCTGCCATTTTTATGATAGAGAATAACGGATACGGCCTCTCCACCCCTACACGCGAACAGTACGCATGCGAAGACTTAGTAGACCGTGCAAAGGGTTATGGCATGCAAGGTGTGAAGATTGACGGTAACAATGTGTTTGAGGTGCGTGAAACAATAGAAACCGCCCGCAACAATGCATTGCAAGGAAAACCAACCCTTATAGAAGCAAAAACCTTTCGCATGCGCGGCCATGAAGAAGCATCGGGCACATTTTACGTACCCGATGAACGATTTGAAAAATGGGGCGAACGCGACCCTGTATTGCGAGTTAAAGCGCTGGCTGGAAGAAAATGGATCTTTTAGTGATAAAGATTTTGAAACCTTCCAGGAAGAAATTGATGAGTCATTTGAAGAAGAGCTAGACAGAGCGCTGGCAGCGGATGATCCTGTTTTTGACCGGGAGAATGAATTAAGCTCCATCTTCACTCCTGTAAAAGAAATCACCGACCAGGCCCACACTGAATCGACCTCGGAAAAGCGTTTTGTTGATGCCATACAGTTTTCACTGCGGCAGGCATTCGAAGAGGACGAAAACTACGTGATAATGGGTCAGGATATCGCGGAATACGGCGGCGTATTTAAAATCACCGAGGGATTTGTTGAAGACTTTGGTAAAGAGCGTATTCGTAATACACCGATCATTGAATCCGGGGCGATTGGCGCGGCTATCGGCTTGGCGTTGGAAGGCTTCAAGCCTATTGTAGAAATGCAGTTTTCCGACTTCATTTCTTGCGGCTTCAATCAAATCATCAATAATCTCTCTAAATCGCAATACCGGTGGATGCCATCGCTGAATATTACAATTCGAGCACCGCATGGCGCAGGCGTTGGGGCCGGACCATTTCATTCGCAGTCGCCGGAAGGATGGTTCATGCAACATCCCGGACTAAAAATTGTAGTTCCTGCTACGGTGGAGGATGCCCAGCATTTACTCTACAGTGCCCTGCACGATCCCAATCCCGTGCTCTTTTTTGAGCATAAAAAGTTATATCGCAGTATTCGTGAAACCACGTCGGATTTCTGCAAAATTGAGGAACTGGGAAAAGCAAAGGTACGGCGACAAAGGCACCGATGCCACGATCATCACCTACGGTATGGGCGTACACTGGGCGCAAGAAGAAGCAAAAAAATGGGCCAAAGAGGGAATTGAATTAGAAGTAGTTGATTTGCGTTGCCTGGCTCCGCTTGACTTAGAGACAGTGAAAAAATCAGTCGCAAAAACAAATAAAGTGCTATTATTGCAAGAGCCATCAACTACGCTCGGCCCCATGAGCGAACTTTCGGCGCTGATAACAGAAACCTGCTTTGAAGAATTGGATGCACCGGTGATGCGGTGTTCGTCTTTAGATATGCCAGTTCCATTTAACCCAAATTTAGAGCAGGAGTATCTCGCAGACAGCCGATTAAAAGAAACTATCGGTAAACTAATACGTTATTGATTAGCAGGATCTGCAATACTCAGAGTGACTTTTGCCTTCCTTTTCCTGCTTAATTCGCTCAGCGAGTTTTTCTTCAAAATCAGGTGCAGCCTGAATCTGATACGCATTCTTTAGCACCTTTTTTCCTTTCTGTGACTGCCGTACAAATTTAGCTATTTCTGCATTGGCAGAAAGGTATTCCTCAAAAACTGAACGCTCAATCGAATCCAGTTTCTGCTCTACATAGTCATTGATGAACTGAACCAAGGGCTCATCTGTATCTATTTTTAAATAATTCATGGCATTGGAGTAGTAGTTTTTGCTACAGCTTCTACTCCCTCATACCTACTTACGCAGAAATTGTTTCCGGATAGACGTGTTTTTCTAAAAGGTCCTGTAATTGCGCGCGCCCACGGTTAATTCGGGACTTTACAGTACCCATCGGAAGATCAGTAATATCAGCAATTTCGTCGTAGGCCAGTTGCTGAATATCACGCAATACTACCACTTCGCGGAAATCATCGCTAAGCTGCTTTAGGGCATTTTCAAGTTCATTCATGCACATTTTCTCGTGCAGTGAATCATCCGGAAGAATATTAGTATCCTCAAGCTTCATGGGTTGATCATCGGGATCGCTTTCATCCTCGTGGATGGTTACAGTTGTCATACGCTGTTTCTTCTTATACAAACTTTTAGCAAGATTCAGCGCTATGGTGTACATCCAGGTAGAGAATTTAGCAATACGCTCGTAGGAATCTTTGCTACGATATACGCGCAAAAACGTTTCCTGGACCAAGTCTTCACAATCTTGGTGATTATGCGTGTATCGATAAAGAAAATTATGCAGGCGATCTTTGAAACGCGATACGAGAATGTTAAAGGCTTGCTCGTACCCTGCCTGAAAATGTTCCATTAGATCTTCGTCAGAAAGCTCGTTGAGTTTCTTTCGTGAGATTGCTTCCATTGCTGTAACCCCTATGATTGATGTTGCGATTAACAGTTCGCGGTCATCAACCAAGAAGTTACGTTAGTTGATGATCCGCCTGATCATCAGGAAAAGAATGGTAGCAGGGTCCATTTTTGTGAAGCCTTTAGCTGCGCTGTCGGCATCAAGTAATGCTTCAAAAATCCGGGGCATATCGCTTAAATCAAAAGCCGAGGCATCATTCCACAACTTGTTAAAATACCAGTTGCTGCTGACGCCCATGGCCTCTTGAACTTGCTGCTTGCTATTACCCGCTGCAGCAAGTCGGCGAATTTGCCAGACGTTTGAAAACACACTATAAAAGAACGCTACGGTACCAATTACTTCTCCCGTGTTCGCTTTAGAGTGTTGCAACATCTGTTCCGAAATGTGGAGGCATTGATCCAGGTTTTTGGAAAAGAGGGCATCTTTGAGCTCATACACCGAATATTCGCGATAAGAGTCGGTTATTTTCTTTACATCCTCTTTTTCAATACGATCAGAAGTGTCCACAAAAGTGCACACTTTATCTATTTCTGTGGACAGTAGCTGCAGGCTGTTGCCGACCAGTTGCGCCATCATCTGGGCCGCTTCGGGGTTGATTTTTTTACCGTGATGCTGTTTCGTCCACTCCATCACCCAGTCGGGTAGCAAATTATCTTTTACTTCCTCGAACTCATAAAACCCGACGTTTTTATTTTTTTTGAGTGTACGCCCAAGCTTGCTACTGCCGTGCGGTTTTTTTTCATCAAATAGTACCAACAAAGTTGAGGGATTGGGTTGCTCGAGGTATGGAATAAAATCTTCGAGCCCTCCGCCCCTCCCTGTTTGATGATAGGAATCAACATTTAGGCTTAGAAAATCGCGAACGATAACCAAGCGCCGCTCGGCCATCATGGGAAAGCTGCGGACGATGCCAAGCACCTGCTCAGGTGATTTATCGCGTGCGTAGATAAGATCGAAATTAAAATCTTTTTGATCTTCCGGAATAAGATTCTCGGCAGCATCCTGCAGTTTGGCCAAGAAAAAGTTTTCTTCCCCGCAAAAATAGTATATGGGCTTCTGCTTTTCGGGCGAAGTCAGCTCATTGAGCGCTCTCTTATATGTTTTGATACTATTTTTTCTAGCCACAATGTTATTGCTTAACGGTTAGTTGTTATTGGGTATCCTCCTGCTACCAATAACCAGCCACAAAGAGCTATGGCCTCAGTCGTCCCATCATGCGTGGGAATGGTATAGTCTCTCGTACGTGATTAAGCCCACAGAGCCATGCAACCGTACGCTCAAGGCCCAGACCAAAGCCGGAGTGCGGAACGGTACCATACCGGCGAAGATCAAGGTACCAATCGAAAATGGATTCCGGCAAATCGTGCTCGTGTATTCGATCCAGCAGTACGTCAAGGCTCTCCTCACGCTCACTTCCTCCAATAATTTCACCATACCCTTCCGGCGCCAGCATATCGCAGGCTAATGCCAGCTTTTCATCTTCAGGATCACGTTTCATGTAAAAGGCCTTTACCTCGGCTGGATAGCGGTGCACCAAAACGGGCACATCGTACTGCATTGTGAGAATAGTTTCGTCACTGCCGCCAAAGTCTGCGCCCCATTCAAATTCACGGGCTGATTTTTTCCAGTCCGGAATATTACGGAGATCTTCTTCAATCTGATCAATCCGCGCTGAAATTTCTTTAATTCGATGGTCAATCTGTGCTTTTCTCCACTTTTTGGCCTGCCCGTGTTCGGCTTCTAAATCCTGACGCTCACTTCCTAATTCTACCTTTTCCTGCTTACGGCTTTCCATCATTTCATCAAGCATCTCAGCTGTTTCATCGCTTTTCAAGGTCTCAACCGCCTTGGTGTAAGAGATGCGCGGGAAATCCGCTTCGGTGGCTTTCTGCAACTTATTGGTATCGCGCTCCAGAATTTCGAGTTCTTTCTCACAATTTTCGAGCACGCGACTGATAATGGCTTTCACAAAATCTTCAGCCAAATCCATATTCATGTCCAGATCATAGAACGCCATTTCTGGCTCAATCATCCAGAATTCAGTAAGGTGGCGGCGCGTTTTGCTTTTTTCTGCACGAAATGTGGGCCCGAACGTGTAAATCAATCCGTGTGCCATGGCCATCGCTTCACCGTACAGCTGACCGGATTGCGTTAGATATGCCTGTTCTTCAAAATATTGTGTCTCAAAAAGCGTGGTTGTGCCCTCAGCGGCGTTTCCGGTAAAAATAGGTGCGTCCATCTGGATGAAATCGCGATCCTGAAAAAAAGTATGGATGGCGTAAATAATTTCGTTCCGCACCCGCATGGCCGCCCACTGGCGTTGACTGCGAAGCCAGAGATGCCGATTCTCCATCAAAAATTCCACACCATGCTCCTTAGGTGTGATGGGGTAATCTTCAGCCACCTGAATCACATTAAGGTCCGAAACCTGCATTTCGTAGCCCCCAATACTGCGCTCGTCTTCCACAATTTTCCCAGTTATTTCAAGCGAGCTTTCCTGCCGCAGTGATTCTGCCGCTTCCCAAGCTTGCTCGCTCACATCATCTTTGGAAACTACACACTGGCAAATGCCCGAACCGTCGCGAAGTTCAACAAAATATAGATTTTTACTGCTGCGATAGTTATAGACCCACCCTTTTAAGGTTACTTGTTCATCAACGTGTTCGGATAAATTTCTGATGTAAATCATTAGTGCTCTGTATTTCTAGCTGTTTTAGATTAGTTGTTCTATCCTCGACATTCCCTCACCCTTAATTTTCGGGCAGCAATATTGCTTTTGAAAATGTGTTTTGTTCAAAGAAATCGCCCGCAAACTCCTGAATTTCATCGGCCTCTACGGCATCAATATTTGAAATCAGCTCATCAAGATTTATAAACCGATCGAAATAGATTTCACTTTTTGCAAGGCGACGCATACGGTTACTCATGCTTTCCAGCGACAACAACAGCTTACCCTTAAGCTGTGCTTTAGCTTCCTCAAGTTCTTTTTGTGGCACGTATTCCGTGCGAAGCCGATCAAGCTCCTTAAAAATAATTTCTTCCACATGGTCCACGTATTCTTCATCAGTGCCGACATACACACCGTAAAGACCAGTATCGCGGTATGATTGATTAAATGAGCTAATTGTGTAGCAGTAGCCGTACTGCTCCCGTACGTTTTGATGCAGCCTGGAGCTCATGCCACCGCCAAGAATAGCATTAACCAGTAAAAGCTTATACTTATCATCGTGATTATAGTTAAGCCCTCTTCTGCCCAGAATCAAGTGGGTTTGCTCAATGGCTTTGCGCAGCTTTTGGGTGCCGGGTTTATAGGGTGATAAGGGCGGGTCGTAATCAGCTCCTTCTTGCTGGGCTACATCTACGAAAAATTCCTCCACCTTTTGAACCACTTCCTCGTGATTAATATTACCGGCAACCGAAATCAGCAGATTTTCAGGCTGATAGCGATCGGCCATATAGTCGTACAAATCCTGCCGGGTGAAGTTGGAGACCGTCTCCTCATACCCGATCACCGGGCGTCCCAGCGGGTGACCATCAAATACATGCCCGCTGAAATTTTCGAAGAGATAATCACTCGGGCTGTCCCGGTACATTTTCATCTCTTCGATTACAACTTTCTTCTCCTTCTCAATTTCATCTTCTGGAAAAGATGGGTGCAGTACCATGTCTGAGAGTACGTCCAAAGCGCGCTCAAGCTGTGTATCCAGGCAACGAGAATAGTAGCAGGTGTACTCCGAAGAGGTAAAAGCATTAAGATACCCGCCCACCGATTCCATGCTAAGGGCAATATCATATGAAGAACGACTTTCAGTCCCTTTAAAAAGCATGTGTTCCAGAAAATGTGTAACACCAGCTTGGCTATCTTTTTCATTACGGCTGCCGGTTTTTGCCCAAATACCTACCGATACACTTTTGACGCCTTCTACTTTTTCCGTCACTACTGTTAAGCCGTTTAAGAGACGGGTTTTTCGTGCTGAATCTATTTCTGTTGATACGGTCATATTCTTTACTTAATTCTTATTCCAATAAAAACGCCATTTCGCGGTATGCGAAATGGCGCTTGTAAACCTAAATTAAAACTACGCAAATCATGAAACTACTCAGATTTGTCGTTGTTTAGCGCTTTCATTGAGAGTCGAAGCTTTCCACCGTGCTGAACCTGAAGCAATTTCACTTCAATTTCATCGCCCACAGAAAGCTCATCATGAACATCATCAACGTGTGAATCGCTGATCTCCGAAATGTGAAGTAATCCATCTTTACCAGGCACTATTTCTACAAATGCGCCATAATCTTTAATGGTTTTCACTTTTCCGGTGTAAGTCGCACCTTCTTCAAGGTGGCCTACAATTCCTTTTATACGCTCCTGAGCGGCTTTTGCTTTGGAAAGATCATCAGCACTAATGGTGATGAGTCCTTTCTCACGCTCTTCATCTTCCTCTACCCAAATTTCGGTATCAGTTTCTTTCTGAAGCGTCTGAATAACTTTGCCGCCTGGCCCAATAACTGAACCGATGTCATCGGCTTCAATTTCCATATTGATGAACTGCGGGGCGTGCTCAGAAATATTTTCACGAGGCTGAGAAATGGTCTTCGACATTTCCTCAAGAATGTGCATACGTCCGGTATGGGCTTGCTCCAGTGCTTCTTCGAGCACCTCAAACGAAATACCCTGTACTTTCATATCCATCTGGCAAGCGGTGATGCCGTCCTTACTTCCGGCCGTTTTGAAGTCCATATCGCCCATGAAGTCTTCTTCACCTCGGATGTCAGATAAAACAACCGCGTTATCTTCACCTACAATCATGCCCATTGCAATACCTGCAATCGGTTTCTTAAGCGGTACACCAGCATCCATCAGGGCCATTGAACCTCCGCAAACAGACGCCATGGAAGACGATCCGTTAGATTCGGTGATATCAGAAATTACGCGAATTACATATCCGAAGTCATCAAATGATGGCATCAGCTTCTTAATAGCACGCTCAGCAAGGTGACCGTGGCCAATTTCGCGTCGGCCGGGTCCACGCAAGAATCGTGCTTCACCCACACTGTATGGCGGGAAGTTGTAATGCAGATAAAACTGCTTGTCTTCTTCAACCAAGAGGGTGTCTACCGCCTGGGCATCTTTCTTGGTACCGAGTGTTACTGATACCAAAGCCTGCGTTTCGCCGCGTGTAAATATAGCAGATCCGTGCGTACGGGCCAGGTAATCTACCTGCGTCCAAATGTCGCGGATATCCTCGGGAGAACGACCATCAATACGGCGTTTTTTCTCAAGGATCATGGAACGAAGGCGTTCTGTCTCAATATCGCTGAGGATATTTTTAATGGTGCCGCCTTCATCTTCATATTCCTCCATCTCGGTCATTTCTTCTACAACCGAGTCTTTAATTTCTTTAAGCCGCGCGCTGTATTCTTCTTTACCAAGCCCAATGTTAACCAGCTCTTGGATTTGCGACTCAGCTTTTTCGCGTACGGTTGATTCGAGTTCCTGATCTGTTTCTTCCGGTTCAAACTCTCGTTTTTCATTTCCAAACTCTTCGCGGAGCTCTTCCTGAAAAGCGCAAAGTTTTTCAATGGCTTTTTGTCCGGCTTTAATGGCTTCAAGCATCTCTTTTTCCGAGATCTCATCCATTTCACCTTCAATCATTAGCACGCTTTCAGCCGTGCCGCCTACTATCAGTTCAATGTCGCTGCCTTCCTGTTCGGTCAATGTTGGGTTGATGATAAACTCACCGTCAACTCGGCCCACGCGCACCATCGCCGAAGGCCCTTGGAATGGAGCGTCAGAGATATGGAATGCAGCTGAGGCTCCGAACCCACCGAGTACATCACCGTCGTTTTCGCCGTCAGATGAGAGCACGGCACAAATCGCCTGTGTTTCGCATCGGTATCCTTTTGGAAAAAGCGGGCGCAATGTGCGGTCAATCAAACGGCTTGAGAGAATCTCTTTATCGTTAGGACGACCTTCACGCTTTAAAAATCCACCAGGAAATTTACCACCGGCCGAAAAGCTTTCGCGCAAATCAACGGTTAAGGGAAAGAAATTTTGGCCCTCATTTGGTTCTTTAGCACTAACTGCTGTACAAAGCACCATGGTATCACCCATGCGAACAACTACGGCCCCATCGGCCTGTTTTGCTATGCGTCCGGTTTCAACCGATAGCGTTTTGCCGGGTGCAAATTCAACACTTCTAAAATCTTCTTTCATGATATAACTGATAATCTATTTGAGTTCTTACGAATAATGGGGCTGAAAAGATCGGATTAACCCCGGGCGTGCGAAATGAGATAATAAAAAAGGCACGACTATGCCGTGCCTGATGATCTTTACTTTCTAATTCCTAGATCGCTGATAAGTTCGCGATAGGCTTCAATATCTTTTTTCTTCAGATAGTTGAGCAAGCGCCGACGTTTTCCTACCATTTTTAGAAGACCGCGACGCGATGAGTGGTCTTGCTCGTTCTCTTTCAAGTGATCGGTAAGATCGTTAATGCGAGCAGTAAAAATAGCAATTTGCGCTTCGGTTGATCCTGAGTTCTCTTCAGATCCACCGTATTTTTCAATGATTTCCTGTTTCTTTTCCTTGGTTATGGCCATATCAATTCTTAATTCTGATAAACTATTTATGCAATTAACTTGAAACTATAATAGCACGCAAAGATAAGCTTTTTGTGGGTAAGGTTGCAATAAAATT
>NNSL01000385.1 GCA_003123965.1 Balneolaceae bacterium SMO_bin1 | reverse complement strand
TCAGCGCGGGCATTTGAGTAATCCAAGCTTTTAGCAAGCGAATCAGGCAGGGGTGGCTGCGATGAAGATGGGGCCGGTTGATCCGATTTACTGGATTCGGTTGTGCAGCCGACTACGAATAGGGCTAGTAACAATGCAATCGCTCGAAAAAGCATACGGCAAATTTTGTTATCAGTATGCTTTAAGTTGATGAATATTCCCCATTTAAAAAAATGGGGAATATCATGAAAAACGTAATTAGTTATCGAGTGCCTGCTCTACTGAATTCACTAAGAATTCGCTGATTTTATCGTCGGGAAGCAGGGTTTGACCGCTCCATTTAAAATTGAGGCCTTCAAGGCGCTCGGCCACGGCCTGTTCACGTCCGCCCGAGGAGAGAAACAGCGGCACCACAATGACTTCTCCAAACTGGTTGGCTTGACGAACCATTGCACGCATGTGTTCTTTGGCCTGGTCGAAAATACGTTCTTCAGCATCATCACGAACGGTCAACGCAAAAATTTGCTTGAACCCTTGTCCCTGTTCTTCTTGCATGCGCTGGATTTTTTGCGAAAGGGATTCCATATTCTCAATCCACATCTTATTGTCGCTTTCACGACTGGGACCGTGAGCAGCCAGAATGACCGTTTCATTGGAAGGTTCATCGCTTAGGGCTGCAATGCGGTCGTGCAGAATTTGGGCCACAACATCGTGGTCATCCAGGGCGTGGGTGATCGTAATATCAGCCTCAATATCGAGCGGCTGCAGGTTGGGCGGCATCAGCATTCCGCGAAAATAGTCGGATGAGTCAACTTCGGCGCCGGTCATCTCAACATATTCTTCGGTGTGATGCATCAGCGGCATGGCGCGGTCGGCCAGCGAATCGCGCTTGCCAAACAGGTACTCGTTCTGCCGAATGATAGGGCTGTAGCTGGAAATAAACAGCGGCACGGCAATAATTTCCGAAACGCCCTGCTCTTCGAGGCGGTTGATGCCGTTTTGCAGCGTCACGTAATTGGCCATCCCCCAGGCAAACTCTACTGGGTATTTCCCCTCAAGCGGATCAGCGGCATCTTTTACGTGTTGATTCCATTCCTCGCTGCCACCGTGCGCCATAATTAGCACGCCGGTATCTTGGGCATTAACAGGTGATTGCACTAAAAAAAGAAGCATCACCAAAATCAAAGAACCAGTCAAAGGATTCCATGTTTTCTTACTCGATTTGAAAAAATTCTTCATTTCTAAATTGATTTAATTTAGCTTGGGGGTGAATATAATTGGCTCCCCAAGCAGTAATATATAATTGCTAGATTCTTAGTTTGCACTCAGATCACGCGACCCATCCGTCTGGATTACATACCGGAAGGTAAAGTGGCGTCCTTCGGGGCGCGTTTCCATATTTTGAAATTCCTCCGTGGACGTATCGGGGTTGCCTTCGTAGTAGCTTTCTATTTCTACTTTGGCGTAGTTTCCTTCAGCTGTTCGTATAATCAGCGTTCGGTCCTCGATAGGCAGTACGGCAAACTGCGGAGGCTGCCCGTTATTGCTGCCGGTATAATTGTACCAACCGTTGCCCGAGCCGCCAGGAATGGCTTTCGATTGATCGGTGTCGATGGCGTATCCTTCGGAAGGAGCCGTATCAACCTGGCTGAATGGGACATCCAGAATTACCGCACCGCCTTGTCCCGGTCCGCTGGTTCCGTTGTTGGTTAGAATGGTGGTTCCTGAGAAAGCGAGATCCCACTGGGTGCTGGCAGAATCCTCATCGGCCACAATTTCACCCTCTGCTAAACTGTAAAATGTGAAATCCGGGGCCCCTTCGCGACCGGCATCAGCATTGGCCGGAATATCTTGAGCCACCCGAACTACGAGCGGTTCGTCTTCTACGCCGGTGCTGGAATCATCACACGAGGTGATGGTAAAAGCCAGAACCAGAGCAGCGAGTAAGGTGTATGGTCGTTTGGTAGTAAAGTGTAGCATAATGTAAACTGCTTCTTTTTTTGTTTTGGTTTTATTTAGTATAGCTGTAGTGATACTTGTGCGTAAAACACGCGGCCCGGTAAAAAGGGCAGAGCCCCGGGTCGCGTAAAATCGAATAGGTTATCAATACCAAGGCGCAGCGTATATTGCTCGTTAAAAGTTTTGGCCACCGCGGTATTCCAGATGGTGTAGCCGTCTTCGTATTCGCCCGGATCAACATAGCCGTTACCGTTGATGTCGGCGCGCCCGTATTTTCCGCGCCAGTTTCCGCGAATGTTGGCGTCGATATCATATTCTTCAAAATGGTAGAATAGCTTGAAAGTGGCCGAATGCTTGGACCGGTTAAACAAGGGTTCGTACCGGGTGATATTTCTGGTGACGGGATTTCCGTCCTCGTCCTGCACGGTTTTTGTTTGCTCAATTTGGCGCTGCGCATCCAGGAATTGGTATCCCAGTGACAGGTTGAGCGTGGACACCGGTGTCCATCGCACCTGGGTTTCTACGCCTTGCGTGTAAATTTCCTGCAGGTTGAAGTAAGTAAAAGCCGATTGCCCGTTGGTTTTTTGGGCGATAGGGGCGGCTTCAATCAAATTGCTCACGTCGTTACGGAAGGCGTTGATGCGTATTTGCAGGTTTTCGGCGGGATAAAGATCCAGCCCGGCATTGTACGCCCAAGAGCGCTCGGCGGTGATTTCATTGAGATCATCCAGCGGACGCAAAATGCGTTCAATTCTGCCTTCCTGCTGCAGTCGGTTGATCTGCTCCTCAAGCGTGCTCGATCCAAATACGCTGTATCCCACCGTGGGATTGGTGAAATTCAGGAATAATTGCCGAAAAGCGGGTGCTTTAAATCCGCGACCCACCGATCCGCGCAGGTGCAGCCAATCGTTGAGTTCATACCGGCTAGAAAATTTTGGACTAAGCTGGTTCGTATATTCACTGTGGGCATCGTAGCGGAAACCGGCTATCAGGTCGAGCTTTTTGTGGGGTGCCCACTCGTGCTGCCCAAATACAAAGAAATTACGAAAATCAGGCTGGCCGGCGTATCGATCGGAGGTCAAGCGCTCCCAGTTCATGCCGGTGCCGGCTGTGGTAATGTGATCGGCATTCCAGAAATAGGTGGCACGCGCTTCCGACTTGTTATAGGTTTGGTCAAACGTGTCTTCCTGATAACGCTCGCCGCTCTCTTGAAAGGTGAAAATCCGTTCAGTACGATAGCCGCTGGCGTAATGTTCAAGGTCTATCTTCAGCTTGGAATTCATATTTATATGAAGGGCGGGAGCTACGCTGTAATCTTCCTGAATTGCTTCTTCGTCCAGAAGCCGGCGTTCCTGCTGCAAATTGATGAAGTCGGTACTCTGCTGACTTTCGCGGTAATATCGCGCACGTAGCTCGCCGTTGATTCGATCACTAATTTCAACTTCGGTGTGATACGTGCCGGTGTAATTTTGATATTGAGGCACGGTTTGCGATACAGAGCCCGGCACCAGGCTGTATCCACCCGAGCTGTTTCGGTTGAATGAAGCATCATTTTGCCAGTCGGTGGTATTCCAGGAGAGGTTGGTTCCCAGATCAAACGTATTGTGGGAACCATATCGGGAATAAACGCCCATTTCAAAGGGACGATTGCCTTCTTCGGTGATGATATTGATAACACCGGCCATGGCGTCGCTGCCCCAGAGTGCCGAGGATGGACCCTTCATCATTTCTATCTGTTCTATATTGCCAACGCTTATGCGCGAAAGATCGAAGGTGCCGGCCGTGCGACCGATAAGCGGCTGCCCGTCGAGCATAATGAGCGTATACTCCGAATCAAAGCCCTGCACCTGTACACCCGTGCCATGGTCGGAGGTCAGCGTTAAGCCTGTCTGTTCGGCCAGAACATCACTAAGCCGCGTATTGCCCGACTGACTAATTTCTTCTTGCTTGATGACTGTCACAGGGGCCGGCACCTCTTCAATATCTTTTCGTGTACGCGTTGCGGTAACCACTACGGTCTCAGAATCATAGCTGCGCGGCCGCAGGGTGATATTTAATGACTTGCTTTCTCCCTTCTCCACTTGAACCTCTTTGCTGTACGTGTGGTATCCAATTCTGCTAATGCGGAGCAGGTACGTGCCGGGTTTAAGGTTGGTGAATGTAAAACGTCCCTCTTTGTTGGTAATATCCACCTGTTGGCTGGCCCCCAGAATAGCATGTGCATCGTGTACTGCTTGTTCGTTGGTGTCAATGACCTTGCCCTCAATAGAAGTGGTTTGAGCTTGTACGGCCTGCGTTGCAGAAAACAAACAGAAAATGAACAAGAATCGGATTGAGTACCGGGGTAAAACCATAATGCATTCTGGAATATGTTATTTATAATAGTTCTAAATAAGGCACCAAAACTATTTAGATTAATTCTAAATAGCAAAGGAAAAGTTTATCATTTTGCTCTTAGGCTACATGTATTTGGCTTGCCATTGTAGAAAGGAGGGGCTAAATCTGAAGTAGCTTTCTTGCTGGTATTGATAGGTAGCAAAACCGATATTACTGCTCGGAATATAGTATCTGGTTGACTTCAAGCATTACGGCGGCTTCCTGCAGGCTATGTTTAACAGCATTAAATTCAGACTGATCGAAGCAGAGCTGAATTTCACGGCGGCTGGTGTTCATCACCATTCGCGGGCGGCCATCGGGAAATTGAACAGCACGTTTTTCGAAGTTCAGCTTTTGAAACGACGAGCTAAACTCCACGAAATCATCGGGCTGAAAGTTGAGCATCATGCTTTTAAAGCGGAATCCGATGTGGCCGCACCCAAAATGAATGATACTTAAATCGGGAGTAGAGCAAAGGGTTCTGTTTTTAGAGCATTCCATACTAAAAAGGCTTATGTGAGTTTCGATTTTTCGGGTATATCAAACGAAGATTTTTTATTTCGCGGAATTCTTTTTGTTGCGACGGGTCTACCCGTTTGGTCCGCGGGCCTTTCTGCCGGTTACGCCAGATGATGAAACCGGTGATGGAAAGCAGGGCGGGAGATATACCAAAAATGCAGTATAGAATTTTGATGCCAATTCCGCCCCAGTCTCCAAAATGCAGCGGATAAATAATACTTGTCAGATGTGCTGAAAGAGGTTGATTTTTAATAAATGTAGCACCGGTTTCGGTCCCCTCTGCCGGATCATACTGTACATAATTAGAAAATGTATAATGAATCGGAAGATCGCTCTCCATGCTGCCGTACAGCGTTATTTTTCCTTCCGGCCGTGTTGGCATGCTGATATACGAGGGCGTAAAACCCGGATATTTGTTCTTGGACTTTTCAAGCAGTGCATCAATGGATGCTGTAACGGGCGGTGGATTGGGCGGCGGCGGATTTTCCGGAGCTTTTATTACGGTATTTAGGATAATAACCATGATAAAAACACCCGTAAGACCCATGATCAAATTGGCGATCAATGCCCATACGCCGACAAAACGATGCAGTTCAGATGAGGTACTTTTAAAATCTCTGAAGCGGGGCCGTATTTTAAATCGTAGTACCCTCCCGATAGCCTTCCGATAAAACCAAAAGCCGGTGATAAGTGAGCCGATAAAGAAAAGACCGAAAACAAAAATCAGTACTTCTCCGATAAAACCGGCATGCAGGGTATAATGGAGTTTCAGCATCCAATATGAGAAGGTATCATAACTGTCCAGATCACGAAGAATGGAGCCGCTTACAGGATGAAGGTACACGTAGCGGCGTCCATCGGGGCTTCGGACCTCGGCTTCGATAGCTCGGCCCGAATTTTCGGGTAGGTAGGTGAACCGTACATCACGATTTTCATACTTCTCGCGCAAATGCTGATAGGCGCGGTCAACAGATACAGGAGCTGCAGTCTTCTTTTCGTGAAGGTGTACTACATCCCGGTGGATAAATCGTTCAATCTCATCATCAAATACTATAATCGATCCGGTTAGGCCCAGAACCAGAATGAAAATTCCGGAAAGAAGGCCCAGCCATTTGTGCACTGCTAATAATTTCTGCTGGTTCATGGAACGTAATTTCTAAACCGTTAGAAATTGCAGCAACTTAAGCTTTTCAAAGCCACTGGCAGACCGGATCGATATAGCATTTGCGAGAAAGTCATTAGGTAATCAATAAGCGGTCATTTTTTTGCTATCCAAGGTTTTAAAGGTTGATAGCGTAGCTGAGCGTTACTTGTCGCCCGGGCGCAGCCGAATAACCGAATCCTAAGTTGTACCACTGCGATATAGTGGGGTAGTAAAAGTTATCGGTAATGTTTTCAACGCCAAGACGGAAAGTCCCTTTCCCAAATCCGAGCGTGTTCAAGTTCAGTGCCACTTGCAAGTCGACAGTGGTATAGGCATCAACAGGACCCTGGCCGAAAGCATCGGCGGCATCGCCTTCAAAAGGATCCCGGTTGCCGGAGTAAAGTACTTGCAGGCGATTTTGCCAGCCCGCAATCGGCTCATACGAAATGTAGCCGGTGGTTTTGAGTGGTGGAATACGAGAACCCGGCAGAAATGTGTCGTAGGAGTCGTCGAGATCGGAATCAAATTTGCCTTCCATGTAGGTAAAAGAACCACCGAGCGTGATTTGTTGTGTAGGTCGCAGGTCCAGAGTGGCCTCTATTCCGCGGACGCGCTCCGGTGAACGGCGATGCGAAGGTCGGGAAAGTTACCTGTGAATGACGTCCCCAAATCGGAGGTATTAATAAAACCTGTTACGGAAGCATCTGCCAGCACATTGCTGAAGCGAGCTCCAACTTCGTAACTGTTTACCTTTTGGGCTTTTGGACGAAGGGCTTCCACGCTGGTTTGTTGAGGCTCATCACTTCCTTCACCAAAGCTGCGGAGTACGCGGCCTACATCTGCTACCGAGAATCCCTGACTGAAGGATGCAAAAACCTCTGCTGTTTCGGACAGGAAGAGCACGCCGCCGGCGTTGAATAAGAAGGCATCATAATTTAAGGATCCGCCTTCAACCGGGTTTTGTCCGAATAGGGTTGTGTAATCATCAACCTCCAGGTTAAATGTTTCGTAACGGACGCCTCCCCGCAATACGGCTCGTTCAGCAAAGGGCACTTTTAACTGTGCAAAGGGGGCAGCGCTGGTTTGCTTAATCGGCGGCACATAGGTGCGACCGTCTTCAAGCGGCTGGGCGGTTTCGTCGCGCAGCAGATCAACGCCCCATAGAAGAGCACTTCCCTGCTTGATAGCAAGCGGCGATTCGATATCAAGCCGGAGCCCTTGCTTTTCTGAGCTGATAAAGCCTTGCCCACCACCGTCGGGGAAAAATGAATTGAACCCAAAGCGGGTTTTGTAATCCTGCAAAAAGGCCTGTGCCGAAAGATGACTTCCGAGTAGATTATTATGCTCGTAACGAAGTGTTGTCACCAAGTTTTCGGTTCCGGGGTCTTTGCCTGGAATACTTTCTGCTTTCTCAGCGGTTGCTTTAGATGAACCAACAACGCCGGGTACTGTAACAAACTGCAGATCTTGTTTAAAGTCGTAGTAGTTGAATGAACCTTCCAGTCGTTGCTGATCGTTGAGTTGGGCGCCGAGTTTTACCAGGGCGTTATACTCATCGGCTCCGGCTAATCCGCCTTGTCCTTGTGGGTCTTGGGGAACGCGGTCTCCCTCTCCGTCAAAGAAGTAGCCCCAATCTTCAAATGAGCCGCTTACAATGTAGTCAAACCGGCCGGATGTACCGTTGATGTCTAACTGAAATCGTTCACTCATGCTGTCATCAAAATTACCACCTGAAAAGCGGGTACCCACTTCTGCTCCAATATTGAAGTTCCCGGCACTGGGTTGCTTGGTAATTATATTTATGGCTCCGCCGGTTGCGCCATAGCCGTAAAGTGCGCTGGCTCCGCGTACTACTTCAATGCGCTCAATGGCCGAGGGATTGATCGAACGCAGTGCACGCAGCCCATTTCGCAGGGGTGTAGACTGCGGCACGCCGTCTATCAGAATGAAAAGATTGCGGCCCCGCAAGGTTTGTCCGTAATTACTCAACGTTCCGGTACTGGGCGCCAGTCCAGGCACATTTTGGGCCAGCACATCGCCTAAATCACTGGTAACGGTTGTTTGCTGCGATAATTCTCTTGTATCTAAAACCGAGATAGATGCTGGTACGGTAGAAAGGCGCTCCAAACTTCGATTTGCGCTTACAACAATTTCGCTCAACCCCAGCGTATTTTTTTGAAGCGTAATATTCAATTCTAGAGTTTCGTTGCCCTTGATTGTCACTGAGCGTCGGACTTTCTCGAATCCAATGGCACTAACGCTGATTTGGTAATCATTTGCGGGAATTTGTTCTATCAAGAATTTTCCGTCCGGTCCGGTAGCATCACCTAAAGTGGTGCCTACAATGCCTACATTTATTCCCGGAATCGGCTGGTTGTTTTCGTCGGTAATAGTGCCGGTTAAGGTGCCGTTCTGCTGTGCCAGCGCGTTCGGTACAGAAAAGACTATAAGAACAAATAATGCTGTTAGTGATGCCAGAAGAGTTTTGTTCAGTTGGTTCATTTTTAAGAGTTGAGTTTGAATTTACTGTTGACCCTCTTCTTATTTAGAATTATTCTAAATAATTTCTAATTCGGGGCAAAAATAAGGAGTCGTACATCCAGTGGCAAGATTTATTTAGATCAATTATACATTAGCTTATAAACCACCTTCTTGTTAATCATAACTTAATTAGCGCATTTACCGAGAGTCTGTTATTTTCATGACTGCAATTTAAAACGATAAGCTTTTGACTTTATGAACACCATGTTTCGCTCCGTTCTTGCATCATTTCTTGCACTACTTTTAACTGTGCCTGCCTACGGGCAATCAACCCAGAAAACTCCAGAAGATCGCCCACGCCTGGTAGTGGGTATTGTGGTAGATCAAATGCGCTATGAATTTATTCCCCGGTTTTGGTCAAAGTTTGGTGATGACGGATTCAAGCGCCTGGTGAACGAGGGTTATTCATTCACCAATCACCATTTTAACTACTTTCCAACATACACCGGACCGGGCCACGCGGCCGTGTACACCGGCACTACGCCTTCGGTTAATGGCATTGTAGGGAATAGCTGGTACGAGCGAACCACGCAAAGCGGCATGTATGTGGTATCTGATACAACGGTGCAGACCGTAGGAAGTGACGGGGATTTGGGCCGCATGTCGCCAACTAATTTACGCAGCTCAACGGTTACCGATGAATTGAAGCAGGCTATACCGGAATCGAAAGTGGTGGCCTTTTCTATAAAAGATCGCGGGGCGGTACTGCCGGCCGGCCACCTGGGTGATGGTGCTTTCTGGTATGATGACCAAACCGGACACTTTGTTTCAAGTACCTGGTATGCTGATGAACTGCCAAACTGGCTGCAGGAGTTTAATGAATCTGGTTTGGCTGAAGAGCTGAGCAACCAAACGTGGACACCCAAACTGCAAATTAGCCAGTATAAAACCAGCAACCCGGATAATTCGCCTTACGAGGCAACTTACGGCGATAAAGAAGAGCCCGTATTTCCGCACCGAATGAACGGGTCTTTTGGAAATATCGAATCATCGCCATTTGGCAATACGCTGACGTCTGAGGCAGCTAAGGCCGCCGTTGAAGGTGAAGATTTGGGCGCTGATGCAGCCACGGACTTTCTGGCAATCAGTTTTTCATCAACCGACTATGTGGGGCATCAATACGGGCCCAATTCTATAGAGGTGGCCGATACGTACCTGCGGCTCGACGAAACTATAGCCGACATGCTCACCTATCTCGACCAAAAAGTGGGTAAAGGCAATTACCTTGTATTTTTGACCGCCGATCACGGCGTGGTTGATGTGCCCGCCTACTTAAAGGATAAAGGGATGCCCGGGGGCTACTTTGACAGTGATACCGCGCTGGACTCACTCCAGGCTTTTTTAAATAATAAATACGGTGAAGCTAGCTGGATTGAGGATTACACCAATCAACAGGTATATTTGCGAAGAGATGTTGTGAAACAGCACGATATTGTGCTCGAAGAAATTCAACAGGATGCCGCGCAATTTTTACAACAGTTTGAAGGCATAGCCAGCACCAATACCGCCCACAATTTTGAAACGCAAGCCTATAGCGAAGGGTTGCAGGCCATGTATCAGCGCGGGCATTATGCCCAGCGTTCGGGTGATGTATATATTCAGCTGGCTCCCGGCTGGCTCGACCGTACATCAAAAACGGGGAACCACCCACGGCTCACCCTACACCTATGATACGCATGTGCCGCTCATTTTTTACGGATGGAATATTCCGGCCGGCAAGAATGGTGATAAAACCGTGATCCCGCAAATTGCGCCCACGATCTCTAACATGCTGCAGATTGAATTTCCCAATGGTTCAACCGGGAATATTCTCTCTTTTGAATAACTTTACACGGATTTAGTCAGCATTAGGCCAACCCAGACGGCTGCCAGACCTGCAATCATACTACCGCCGGCATATAGAAAAAGCCATGCCGGTGTGGCCTTGACGCAAGAGGATAAAAAATTCCAGTGAGAAGGATGAAAATGTGGTGAAGCCACCGCAGAAACCGGTAGCAAGCAATAACCTAAGTTGCGAATGTGTCATTTCGCGTAATCCCATTCCATAAATCAACCCGATAGCCAGGCAGCCCAGCACATTCACCGAAAAGGTTCCAATTGGGAAAACAGAGCCCCACTCACTGCTGGTAAATTTTGTCAGAAGAAACCGTGCCACGCTGCCCGCAAATCCACCGGCACCCACAAGCAGTATTGATTTAAGCATACAGAGATTTTGACCTAAGGCTTTGTATTTAGGCTGCAGATGAAGCGGCCTAAATTACAGAAATGAAATTTTAGTTGCGAGCGGAGCATTTAATTCGATAATTGAACTACAGCCTTGCCGTAACGTGCACCCGCAATCGCAAAGTTTAGCTGCAGCGACAGGGAATCTCCCACTGCCACCTGCTGATTCAACTGTTTTAGCATGATGTGATAGCCGCCGGGGGCTAAACTCACACTCGAATCGGCGGGAATTACAAGCTGGTTCACCGATCGCATGCTGCTCAGTCCATTTTCTTCGAATGATTCATGTACCTCTGCCTGGGTGGCAATACCTGCATCAATCGAAACGAGGGTGTCCGCTTGGTTGCTCCCGTTAAAAATACGCAAATAGACTGCACTGTTGGCACCGGCAGATGCCGGGCGCGCCCACGCTTGAATGATTTCAATCCCATTTGATTGCAGGCTTTGGGATTGAGGCACGGTTGGCTCCGGCTGTGATTTCTGGTCGGATTGACATGCACTGATCATAAATATCAGCAATGAAATTAATAGTACAGGTTTAAAATACTTCATACCAGGCTTCGTTGCGTAGTTTATTAATATCTTCCACAATGTGTTCGGGCGGCACTTTGCTTCCGGGATACTCAAACCGTATACGCCCTTGCGGATCCATAATTGCGATACGATCGGAGTGGGTCATAGTGTATGAAAGTTGCCCGGATTCGGTTGTATCGGGGGGATCCATTCTTGCTGTAAAATTGGTGGTTTCCAGCAAATTGCTGACGGCTGCGGAATCACCGGTAAGCATGCTGAATTGCTTTTCGCTGAGCTCAAAGTTCTGTTTGTACTGCTTTAGTACCGATGGTGTGTCGCGTCGGGGGTCGAAGGTAACGCCCACAAACTGCACATTGGTTGTATCTTCCATCATGTTGAAGGCATTTTTCATATTGGCCGTTGTTACCGGGCAAATGTCTGGGCAGTGGGTGTAAATAAACCCAATTACTGTATAGTTACCTTCATAGGCGTCGGGAAATTGGACGGATGTGCTATCCTCATTCACAAGTGAGTAGCTTTTGCTGCTAAGATCGTGCACAACCGGTACACCTTCACCGCAACCGGAAAGGCCGATTGCAGCGAAGAGCGCGACGATTATTAGAAAATTTAGTTGTTTCATTGTAGGAACAAAGAATAATCTAGGTTGATGAAAATTAAAATCGGATGGTAATATCACCGAATAAAACGCGACCCGGCTCGGGAATTTGCATACCGGAAAACGGATTTTTGGCGTTCAGGTGATTAACATATTGTTTGTCGGTAATGTTCTTTACCCCGGCTTGAAGATACACGTTTTTCCAAAGTGTAATACCGGCAATTAAGTCAGCAGTGGTGTATCTGTCGGTGGGTGTTTCACCGCGGGCAGTGGCCACGCGATCCTGCTCAGAAACCATACGTACGGTGGCTTCGGCGAAGAATGGTGCGCTGGTTGATTCATACCGCAGCCCGGTATCCAGTGACAGCGGCGCGACCCCCAGTGCCGGCTCGTCCAGCTCGGTATCCTGTCCCCATAAATAGCTCAGGTTTGAGTTGAGCGTAAGCGATTCAACCAATTGATAGCTACCGCCGATTTCAAATCCCCAAAATTTGGCCGACCCATTAATGTATTGATACACCGTGTTGGGGCTTAACGGCAGACGTTTGGGCAGGTCGGTAGGCTGCAGGGTGATGTAATTAGTCATCCTCCGCGCAAAACCGTTAATCGAAAATGTGGCCCGTGGATAATCAGCGGCAATCCATACATCAGCTTGTGTGCTGCGTTCTGGCTCCAGGCCAGGATTACCGACAAATTCGGCGCTGGTTTGCGCTTTACTGGCGGGGATACGATCCGAATAGCGCTCGGTTGCATCGGCGGTGCGGACTGCTGAACCTATCCCCAAGCCGAGCGTCCAGTGATTTCCGGGCAGGTAGCTGAGGGTAAATGAGCCGCTCATATTCGTTTCCGTTTCATCAAGATCGGTTGAGACATTTTCAGCAAAAAATTGACTGATGGTATCGGCATCTGCTTGCACAAGATCGAGCCTTGTAGTGGCCGAGGCCTGCAGCTTATCAGAGAAATTGTGTTTGAGCTTGCCATACACACCCCAATCGGTGATGGTAGCATCGGGCCACATAAAATCAACGAGGGGAAACATGGGCGGCTTCATTCCTTCGTCGCGGCGGTCGATGGTGCGAATGGCATCGCGGTTGGCGCTATAGATGTCGGTGCCCAGCTCAAGATTCCAGTTTTGCTGTAATTTCATCCGGGTATTTAGCTTACCGCCGGTAACATGAGTCTTGGATTCCACATCAACATCGAGGGCGAACGGCGGCATGCGATCGGGGTCAGGCTGAGCGGTTGGCTTTTCGTTGTTATCCATGGCATGATCAACATTGTTGATGTACACGTTGGCTTCAACCGATTCGATAAGATCATTCTTTGGGTTCCACTGCCAATCAGCCTTTGCATTTACGGTGTGGAAATACTCGGCATCGAGCAGGCGACCGGGATAATCCAGGTCATCTTGGT
>NNSL01000251.1 GCA_003123965.1 Balneolaceae bacterium SMO_bin1 | reverse complement strand
ATGCAAAATGGTTCTTCATCAACGAAAAGTTGCAGGAGAAGTTTGATGACATTGAGATTGAGCCCGATGATATTGATGAGCATTTAGCCGCTCAAGCCGCGCAATATGGTGTTACAGTTGACCAGATGCGCAACATGTTCGCTCAAAACCCGCAACAACTGGAGAACCTGCGCAACAGCATTCGAGAAGAGAAAGTTTTTGACCGTCTACAGGATATTGTGGACATTAATGACGTTGACAAAGAAACCTACCAGAACAAGCACGAAGAAAAGGTAGGCAAGCAAGTGTAACCCGTTTTAGATTCTTTTTATCATGAATAAGCAACCACTTTTTGAAATGCCCAATTTTAACGAATCCGGATTCACCCCGATAGAGGATAACAATCTGGTGCCCATGGTCGTAGAAAAGACCAGCCGCGGGGAGCGGGCGTATGATATTTATTCGCGCCTGCTGAAAGACCGCATTGTATTTTTGGGTATGCCCATTAACAATACGGTAGCCAGCTCTATTGTGGCGCAGATCTTGTACTTGGCGTCCGAAGATTCCGAAAAAGATATTAATTTGTATATTAATAGTCCGGGTGGCGTAGTATCTGCTGGTATGGCTATTTATGATACCATGCAGTACGTAAAGCCTGATGTAACCACTACCTGTGTAGGTATGGCTGCATCTATGGGGGCTGTGCTGCTTACCGGTGGGGCTGATGGCAAACGCTATCTGCTGCCGAATGCCCGCGTGATGATTCACCAGCCGCTTGGAGGCGTGCAGGGCCAGGCAAGTGATATTGAGATTGAAGCGCAGGAAATCATACGCATTAAGAATCTGCTTTGTGAGATTATTGCAGAGCATTGCGGCAAAGGGAAAGATCAAGTAATGGAAGACTTTGACCGTAACAAGTGGATGAGTGCCGAAGAGGCCAAAGATTACGGACTTGTTGACAAGGTTATGGACCGCAGAAAAGACAAAGAGAACGATAAATAGCATCAAATTCCGCGAGGTTATTTGTTATGAGCGATAATAAAGACAACAACAATTCGAGTTCAATACATTGTTCTTTCTGTGGTCGCTCTAGCCAGGAAGTTAATAGCATGGTGGCCGGTCCGGATGATGTTTATATCTGCGACCGCTGTGTATCGGATGCCTCCGGTATTGTGCAGGGCGAACTGGCATCCATGTCAAAGAAGCGCGAAAAAAAGTACAAGCCGCTTCTCAAGCCTACCGAAATTAAAGATCGCCTTGATGAATATGTAATCGGTCAGGAAGGCGCCAAGAAAACGCTGTCTGTTGCCGTTTACAATCATTACAAGCGTATCAGCTCCGAAATGCAGGACAAGCTGGATGATACGCAAATTGAAAAGAGCAATATTTTGCTGCTTGGTCCCACCGGCTGCGGAAAAACGCTGCTGGCAAAAACGCTGGCCAACGTTATTGATGTCCCCTTCACCATTGCCGATGCTACCGTACTTACCGAGGCCGGCTATGTGGGCGAAGACGTTGAAAGCATTCTTTCAAGCCTGCTTCAGGCCGCTGACTACGACGTTGAACAAGCTCGCCGCGGCATTGTTTACATCGACGAAGTAGATAAAGCGGCCCGCAAAAGCGACAATCCATCCATCACCCGAGATGTTTCCGGTGAGGGCGTGCAGCAGGCACTGCTTAAAATTCTTGAAGGAACCGTTGCCAATATTCCTCCCAAAGGTGGACGAAAGCATCCGGAGCAAAATTTTGTACAGGTTGATACATCCGAAATTCTGTTTATCTGTGGCGGGGCCTTCAGCGGGCTGGAAGAGATTATTGCCCGGCGCTTGTCGGTAAGCTCAATGGGTTTCCAGGGTGATGACGAAGTAAAATACGACAAGTCTGATCCCGATATTTTTACCAATGTTGAGCCCGAAGATCTGCAGGAATATGGGCTTATTCCTGAATTAATTGGTCGATTGCCGGTTATTTCCGGATTGCATCAGCTCTCCGAAAGTGCAATGATTGACATTCTGAAAAAGCCTAAAAACGCGCTTACCAAGCAGTACAAAAAGCTGTTTAAAATGGAAGGTGTGGATCTGGTTTTTGAGGACGATGCGCTTGAAGCTATTGTTGAGAAAGCTATGAAGCGTAAAACTGGGGCCCGCGGTCTCCGGTCCATCATGGAAAGCGTTATGCTCGATATCATGTTTACCATTCCATCCATGCAGAATATTGAGCAGTGCACCATCACCAAGGACACGGTGTACGATAATGCACCGCCCGTTTACGAGAAGCGGAAGGCTTCGGCGTAACTTTTTAGAAAATATTTTTTTAGAGGGTACTGCTTACGGTGGTGCCCTTTTTTATTTTGTCTGCATTATTGATGTTTTTTATAGATTTTGGGTTGAGTCTATAAACCGTAAACCGATTAACCTGCATGCAGCTCAGCCTTACATCGCACCGGGTAAATATCATTCTGCTTGTCTTGTTGATATTATTCGGCCTGGGGTCGTTTGCCTACAACCAATATCTGCTGGACCGAATTCTGGAAAAAGAACGGGCTAGCGTGCAGCTTTGGGCTCGTGCCATTGAATATACGGGAAACCCTGCCCAAGAGGAGGCCAGCAGCAGGTTGCGCGAAGCTGTGAGCAGGCTGCGGCAAAATCCCACCGTTTCGGATGAGCTGATTGATATGATAGAATCGGCAGAGTCGTTCTGGTCGTCCGATAATTTTGTATTCGAAGAAATAATTTCAAAAGAGCGGTTCCGAATTCCGGCCATTGTTGTTGATGAAAATGGTCAGATTTTATTTCAAAATCATATCGACGGCGATTTAGACCGCGAGAAGGTACAGGATTTTGCCGAAATAAACACTCCTATCGAAATTCAGTTCGGGCCCGACGATAACCCGCAAACGCAATACGTCTACTATGGTGAAAGCCCCACGGTGCAGTATTTGCGCTACTTTCCGTACATACAAATTGGGCTGCTGGCGCTTGTGCTGGGCATGGCATTTTTGAGTTACCGTACCATCAGTAAATCAGAGCAGTCGAATATTTGGGTGGGTATGACCAAAGAGGCTGCGCATCAACTGGGAACGCCGCTTTCGAGCATGTACGGGTGGATTGGACTGCTTAGGGAAGAGCGCGGTGATGATGAATTTATTGAACGGGTGGCTTCTGAGCTGGAAAACGACGTGAGTCGCTTGCGCGGGGTAGCCGAACGTTTTAACAAAATTGGTTCTGAACCAAAACTTGAATCGCAGAATTTAGTGCCGCAGATAGAATCCGTAATGGACTACATGAAACGGCGTGTGCCCAAGCTGGGAAAAAAAGTGGATATCCGTCGCTCTCTGGAACCGCAAACCTATGCCAGAATTAACCCTGAATTATTTCAATGGGCCCTCGAAAACCTGCTAAAAAACTCCATGAATGCTATCAAGAGTACGAAAAAAGGTGCGTATGTGGCTGTAACATTAAAGAGGCTGGAGGATGAAGTGCATATCGAGATTGAAGATTCAGGGCGGGGCATTGAAAAGAAATATCAAAAAGAAATATTTAAGCCAGGCTACAGCACTAAAAAAGAGGATGGGGATTGGGGCTCAGCCTCACTAAACGTATTGTCGAAGAATATCACAACGGGAAAATAAGTATCGTAGAATCTGAAATAGGTAAAGGAACTACGATGCGCATTGTGCTAAAGGCCGATCTTAAAAAAGAGCAGGAAACGACTTAATCGGGCTGATAGCCGCGTTTCTCTGCATACTCCAGCAGCTCTGCTTTGAGTAGGTTTCTGCCACGGTGCAGCCGCGAACGGATAGTGCCGATGGGTACATCAAGCATGTTGGCAATTTCTTCGTAGGTAAAGCCTTCCACATCGCATAGCAGCACTACGGTTCGGAAATCTTCAGGCAGCTGTTCCAGCGCATTTGAAATATCATCATCAATGAGTTCGCGGAACATGCGGTCCTCAAGGTCGGAGGTATCGGTGCGATCAGCGCGGATGGTTTCATAGAACGAGGATACCTCGTCGTAGTCAACCTGACTGGGTTGCTTCGATTTTTTGCGGTAATTGTTGATGTACGAGTTCTTAAGAATGCGGAACAACCAAGCTTTGGCATTCGTACCTTTCTCATAACTGCTGAAAAAGCGGTATGCCTTTACGATTGTGTCTTGCACAAGGTCTTCGGCATCGTTCGGATCAGAGGTAAGCCGAAGTGCAAAATTATACATCGCATCGAGGTGAGGAATTATCTCCTCTTGAAAATCCTCCTGCTTTTGAACTTCCTGCATAGTAAGTTCTGCCATTCCGAATACTTTAGTAGTTTAATACTGCAATGAAGTAATGTACAAAACCTTCAGAAAACAATAATATCAAAAATGTTATCAAAAGGTTAATAGATTATATTGATGCATGCGGTAATCAGTTCCTTACGAATTTAGCTAATGCATCATTTTAATATAGTTTAAAAAAATACTACGTAATAAAGCTTTAAATAGATTGGGTGGCTATCCAAATATTACAATCATTATATCATAAATGGCGTGAGTCCAGGCCGCAATTCCAAACCCTCTCCAGATATAAAGTGCGTTAAGCGCCAGTCCGAATAGAAAGCGAAACAAAAAAGAACCGAAAGTAAAAGGATCACCCAAAGCGCCGATATAGTGAACCAAACTAAACAGAAGCGCCGCAATGATAATGGCTGCAGCAAAAGCCAATCCTTTCTTGGTCATAAATCGCTTGAAAAGGTACAGCAGCCCTGATACTAAAAGCACCCTGAAAAAGAGCTCTTCGTATAGGCCCGCGCCCAGCGATAGGGCGATCTGCTGAAGCGTGGTAAGTGTTTCTAGCGTGCCCGGCTGCATTATTTGTACAAGAGCGCCCACTATGAGACCCAACAGAAGTGCCAAGCCAATAGCATAAATAAATGACTCGAAAACCATGCCCAGAAAGTAGGAAGGCTTTAGGGTGGAGAGTCGGTCGCGTTCTTTGTAGAGAATGATGATACCCAGCAGCGCAATTACGATGAGCGTGATAGAAAGAATATCACTACCGACGTACGAGAAGAGGGTCTTAATCCATACATCAACCGAAATGCGAACCGTTGAGGTAGGGTCAGGCTGTGAAACGTAGATGAGTATTTCATACATCACCAGCAGCGGCAGGCTAATTAAATAGCTGTATAGCAGCGTATTGGTGTGCTTGAAATATTTAACCGTGGACTCTCTTACTTTACTCATTGTTCCGATATAGCGTTATGCGACTGTTGCTACCTTCCAGTCCAAGCATTTGCCAGGCCTCCTGCGAAAGCTTGAGCCCATTGCCGGTAGTACGATCATTGATGCGCACAAAAACGCCCCTCTGGTTTTGGTTATTCCTGACAAAAATTACTGAACCCATGGCTATATTGGCGTGGGCAGCGGTTAAGGCTTCCGGGTTGTAGAGCTCACCGCTGGTAGTGGGTTCAGCGGTTGATTTATTATACTTCAGAGCTTGCGCGATACCGATTTCCTCCATTGAGCTGTTAACGGTATAGGGGTTTTTGAAAGACTGATTTGCCGGAGCCAGAATGTTCACTTCGTCGCCCTGCCGTACGCTGGTTTGACCAAATCCCGGGTTGAGTGCGCGAAACTCCTCCTCGTCCATTTTAAACTTTTCGAGCAGTTCTTGCAGCGATTGGATTCTTCCACCTCGTGGCGCACAAATCCGCCTTGGGCCGAAGATTCTATCCCCGCCACGTTTAGTGAAGGGGGCTGGTCGGTGGGTTGAACGGCCAGCTGCTGCCCTATCTGTATGTTATTTGATTGCAGATTGTTTAGCTCTTTAAGTCGCTGTACCGTCATATCATGAATACGTGCGATGCGAAAGAGACTATCGCCGGATTTTACAGTGTAAGTTGCTTGAGCAGGAGCGGTGTTTTGCATTTGTTGCTCCTGCGGATAAACGCGAAGTTCGGTGCCTACACTGATATTTTCACTCTGTATGTTGTTCCATTGCTTAAGCTCGGCAATGCTCACATTATATTTTTTAGCAATGGAGTAGAGTGTTTCTTTAGGCTGAACCGTATGTGTTTTGGCTGATGCTGAAGTTTGCTGGCTACGAATAGTAAGTGTTTGCCCTACAGAAAGCGTGTTACCGCTCATGTTATTCCACTGCTTAATGTCGGCAACCGAAACATTGTACTGCTCTGCAATGCCAAACAGCGTTTCGCCAGATTCAACCGTATGCGATGTGGTTTGCTGTGCCCGGCTTTGGTTCAGTCCGAGCGCCAGCACAAACAAAACAATCGCAGAAAGTCGAATTATTTGTTTTTGAGTATTACTGAGCATCAATTTCGGCCTCTAATTGATTTAATGCTTCTTGCAGCTCCTGCTTGGTACGTAACTCTTTCTGGTTGGCAGCCACGTCTATGCCTTCATTATACATCTTTTGGGCTTTATCAAAAAGCTCCAGCCTCTCATACAGTTTTCCAAGATGATAGTAGACTCCCACATATTCGGGATCATTACGATAGACATCCTCAAACAAAAGCTTAGCGCGCTGTAGGTTATCTTGTTTGATAAACTCCAGAGCCAGTGCAAATTTGGAAAAGGAATCGTCTGGGTTCGCTTTAATATTACGCGCCAGTGTTTTTATAGTTGTATTGCGTTTATCAGACATCGGAGTGTACTAACGATTAGGATGATGAACTATTTTTATAGCGCTCCTTAATTTCCGAAATAGAATCGCCGCCGTATTTCTGCAGAAAAGCATTGGCAAGAACAGGTGCTATAACACTTTCCATCACTACAATAGCCCGCGGCAGGGCGCAAACATCTGAACGCTCATACCGTGTGTCAACTTCCTCTTTAGTTTGTGTATCAACCGTCTTTATTGGCGTAAGCATGGTAGGAATAGGTTTCATTACGCCGCGAATAATCAATGGCATGCCTGTAGTTACGCCTCCTTCAAATCCGCCCAACCGATTTGTACTCCGCCGGTAGGTCTCATTCTCATAGGTGATTTCATCATGGACTACCTGCCCATGTCGGCGGCCGGCTTCAAAACCAAGCCCAACCTCAACGCCTTTCATGGCTTGGGTACCCATTATGGCCTGTGCTAGTTTACCTTCAAGCTTTCGATCCCAGTGCACGAAACTTCCTAATCCGGCGGGAAGGCCCGTAACCACTACTTCCCAGTGACCGCCCAGTGAGCTTCCCTCTTTACGGCGATCAATAATTTCATTGCGCATTTGCTGGGTTAGATCTTCATCGAGGCAGCGCACCGGCGATTCATCAGCGGCGCGAAAAATGGCTTCCGCTCCTTCATTCATGAGCGGGTCGGCAATAGCTCGTACATCGTCCCAGGGGTTTTGGTAGCCATTGCTTCCGATGCGCGTTACATGGCCGCCTATTTGGATGCCAAAATATTTAAGCAGTTGCCGTGCAATGCTACAGCAGGCTACGCGCATGGCAGTTTCTCGAGCACTGGAGCGCTCAATAACAGGACGAATATCATCATACCGGTATTTTTGCAGACCTACGAGATCGGCATGCCCGGGCCGCGGAACGGTAATGGGTTCTACATCGTCGCCATTGCCTTCTTTGGCAAGAACTTTCGGCCAGTTTGCATCGTCTTTTTTATGAGCGCGGTTGGGCATCTGCATGGCTATAGGTGCGCCAGTAGTGAGCCCGAAACGCAGGCCAGATGAAATTTCAGCCCGATCTTTTTCCCATGCCATTCGTCCACCGCGACCATATCCTTTTTGCCGGCGGGCCAAATGCAGGGCAATTTCATCCTCAGTTAGGGGTAATCCTGCGGGAATACCTTCTATAATGCCCGTTAACTGGGGACCGTGAGATTCACCGGCGGTTAAATATCGAATCATAAATTGGTTATGATTTTCCTTCTAAATTAAAGTTGCTGCTTTCCAGAACGTCTGAGAACTTGTGTTTAGACACGCGGTCAGACAGATCGCGCTCATCATTGCAACCCTCGGTTCGTAGTCGGTTAATGCGATCTACATCGCCTAGAACAATAAGTGAATCGCCCTCGTTTATTTTATCGTCGCTTCCTGGATTAAACAGAATTCCCTGATTTGCGTTGGGCACAATGGCAATAATCACTACAAAATATTTCTGCCTTATTTTGGCCTCAGCAAGTGTTTTTCCGGCCAGTTCGGCACCTTCAAATACTTTTACTTCATCAAAAATATGGTCTTGTTCACCGCCGGTTATGCGATCAATAAATTGGTCAACATGCGGTCGCAGTATTACGTTAGCCATTCGGTCGGCGCCAATTTCGTAGGGCGATATCACCCGGTCGGCCCCGGCCCGGTAAATTTTGCGCGTGTTGGCCCCCTCGTTGGTTCGCACCAGAATAAAAATATTTTCGTTGAGCTCGCGTGCAATGAGGGTTACAAAAACATTGTCTTGATCTTTGGAGAGTGCACAAACTAACCCCCGCGCTCGTTCAACGCCGGCTTTTTTCAGCACGCTTTCTTCCTGGGCATTGCCTTGTACATACATAAGGCGATCGTTCCGGAGCCGTTCAATGCTCGATTCGCGATTTTCGACCACAACCAATGGAATATCGGCCTCTTTAAGCACCTCGGAAACACGGTGCCCAATGCGTCCGTACCCGCATACAATGTAGTGGTTTTCCATTTTTTCAAGTTGTTTTTCCATAGCCCGCAATCTGAATAATTCGCTTTCGAAGAGTAGTTGAGTAGTTTGAGACGCGATATACGATATCACACCAATGCCCATCACAAACGTAATCATGGTTAAAATACGGCCCGCATCGGAGAGATTCTTAAGCTCCGAAAAGCCAATAGTGGTGATGGTGATAAAGGTCATGTAGAAGCCATCAAAAAAGCTCATCCCTTCAACAAAATGATAGCCCAGGGAGCCCAGAGCAAAAATAACAACCAGTATAGCGGTGGCAACTCCTATGCGGAGAATGACGGTATTTTCAATAATATCGCTGTAAAAACGCCGCAAACTTCGATCTGCTTAGGTGATTATTTCAATGCTCTAATATAGGCTAAAAAATATAGCGCATGAAATGACAACCTCATGGAAATTTAATACCTTCAGGTTTGTAAAACTGTAAATACATTCATTTGCATGAACGCACTTGAAAAGGTCGGTAAGTATTCGCTGCTTCTGTATAAAGCACTTCGTTCTTCGTATGAGACCAAAATTTATCGAAGAAACCTGGTAAACGAGCTGATGAAAATTGGGTACGAATCAGTGCCCATTGTGCTGTTAACTGGTATTTTTACAGGCGCAGTAATGACCATTCAAACGGCCTATCAGCTTGAAACGTCCATTGTGCCGCGCTCGGTTATCGGTTCCATTGTTTCGCAATCCATTGTAATAGAATTGGCTGCGGTGATAACCAGTTTGGTGCTGGCTGGAAAAGTTGGGGCGCGTATTGCCACCGAAATTGGTACTATGCGGGTAAGTGAGCAGATCGATGCACTTGAGTCTATGGGCTTTAATTCGGTTTCATTTTTGGTAATGCCTCGTGTGCTTTCAGGACTAATTATGTTTCCCGTACTGTACATTTTAGCAAGTATTTCTGGAGTGGGCGGGGGGCTTGTGGCAGGCTACCTTTCGGGCGCGCTGCCGGCGTCGGAATTTTTGCTGGGCGCAAGGGAGTTTTTCTATCCGTGGGATGTGTTGTTTGGCATGCTTAAAGCCTTCGTTTTTGGGTTTCTAATTACATCTGTGTCGTGCTACAAAGGATATTACACTAGCGGTGGGGCAGAGGGCGTAGGGAACAGTACCACCCAAGCCACGGTATTAAGTTGTATGTACGTATTGCTGGCCGACTTTCTGCTGGCGGCGATTATCTTATAAAATCATTTTATGATAGAAGTTCGGAATCTTAAAAAAAGTTTTGGCGACAATCTGGTCTGGGAAAACGTAAGCTTTACCATAGATCAGGGCGAAACATTGGCAATAATCGGGCGGTCGGGCTGTGGAAAATCAGTGCTGGTAAAACATCTCAATGCACTCATGTACCCCGATGAAGGCCAAGTGCTGATTGAAGGACAAAATATTTTTGAACTCGAATACGTGCCGCTCCGTAAAACACGGCAGCGCTTTGGGGTGATGTTTCAGGGTTCAGCATTGTTCGATTCCATTAATACCTATGAAAATGTAGCCTTTCCACTGCGATATTTTACCGATAAATCGGACGAAGAAATTGAACGCATTGTGATGGAAGGCCTCGAAATGGTAAATTTGGAACATACAGCCGAGATGAGCACTTCAGAGCTATCGGGGGGAATGCGCCGCCGTGTTGCCCTGGCCCGTGCTACGGTGCTGCGGCCCGACTTTCTGATTTACGATGAGCCAACATCCGGGCTTGACCCGCAAACCTCCGATGAAATCAACGAATTAATGCGTAGCTTTGCCAAAAATTTAAATATTACATCCATAATTGTTACGCACGATATTCACAGCATGCTTGAAGTGGCCGAGTCAGTGATTTTTCTGGCAAATAAGAAACTTTGCTGGAAAGGGTCGATCGATGAAATGCGCGCCAGTGATAATAAGGAGCTGCGTGACTTTATCACGGCCAGTGAATATAAAATTTAAAACCAAGTAGAGGAATTAACCTTGCCAGATATTAGTAATCAAACCAAAGTAACACTAACCGTAATATTGACAATTATTGTCGGTTTTTTGGGATATCGCTTTATGAGCGATTTGCCACTGTTCCGCCAGTCGAAAGTTATATACACGCACTTTGATCGCGTAAACGGCCTCTCTACTGGCAGTTATATTTACATAAGCGGGGTGAAGGTGGGGTCCATCAGCAAAATGAACCTGATTGCACCCGACAGCGTGCGGGTGAACCTGAATTTCAATACCGGTACCGAAATTCACAGGGGCTCCGTTGCCTACGTGGAATCAAGCGGCCTGTTGGGCGACAAAGCCATTTACGTTGAGCAGGGGGCAAGTACTGAAGTAGTTCCTTCGGGGGGCACTATAAAAGGGGTATACAGCGGCGGTATGTTAGAATCGTTCCAGGAGAACGGTGCTCAGTTGACCAACGATGCTTCCGAATCATTTGATAAATTAAACAGTACGTTAACACAGCTACAACAAGTTGTAGACCAGGAAAATCGTAAGAAAATTGATCGCATGCTCTCCGATCTGCAGCAGTCATCAACCGAACTATCTACGCTCATGCAGCGCAAGCGAAGCGATCTTGAAAGCAGTATTGAAAGCCTCGATCGTATTTTGAGCAATGTGGATACGCTCACAACCGAAAACAGTTCGCGCATCGACAGCGCGCTGGCCGGACTCAATCAATCTATGCAGAACTTTGAGCGCGTTTCATCGCAGCTGGAAAGTACGAACGCGCAGTTAAATAGTATTTTAACCAAGGTTAACCAAGGTGATGGCAGCCTCGGTAAATTGGTCAACGATCCATCATTGTACAATAATATGGACAGCTTATCAGTTGAATTAACACGACTTATTCGAAATATCAATAACGATCCGGCGCGGTACTTAAAAGGCTTAAAGCTTATCGATGTATTCTAAATTTCACTGCGCTGTTGCGTTGCTCTTAGCGCACGCTTCTTGTATATTTAGAGGCTATTGCAAGCAATCAGATCAACTTAATTTTAAAAAGCGTTAGTAAGAGGACTTTTTTATGGGAGTAATGGAAAAAATGAGGCGCAGCACCGGTATTATATTGTGGGTGCTGATTTTCTCATTCGGTGTACTTTGGATGCTGCAAGACACCCAGGTTTTTAGTGCAATCGGCGCCGGTCCACGGTCGCTGGGAAGTGTAAATGGTGAACCGATTTCCAACGAGGAATATCAAAGTCGGGTCACATTTTATTCCAATCAATATTCACAGCAATCGGGCAATGCCGCCAATGCCGAACAGCGTGCCTATTTTCAACAACAGGCGTGGGATGAGCTCGTTACCAGCAAACTGCTGACCCAGAAGATGGATGAGCTTGGCATTACGGTTACCGATCAGGAAGTTGTTAATATGATTACCGGCCCAAATCCGGATCCGTTTATCCGCCAGCAGTTTGGCCGTGAAGACGGCAGCATAGACCGCGCAGCACTGAACCAGGCAATTAACTCCGAGCAGAACAGCCAAACATGGCTAGCTATTGAGCAGCAATTGCGGCAGAAGCGTCGACAGCAAAAAATGACTAATTATGTGCAGTCGGCCATGCGAATCAGTAATAACGAAGTGCAGCAGCAGTATATTCGTAATAATACCACCGCTGACGTTTCATTTGTTCGCCTGCCGTATTCGAGCATTCCAGAGGGTGAAATTGAAGTAACAGAATCTGAAATGCGCACCTATTACAATGAAAACAGCGATCAGTTTCAGCGCGATGAATCATACCAGTTTAGCTACGTGAGCTTCGATAAAACGCCAACCGCTCAGGATACGGCACGTACGATTAAAGAAATAGAAGAGCTGCGCACCGAGTTTGCAGAAACCAGTGACGATTCGGTATTTCTGGCTCGATACCAGTCTTCTACTCCATATAAGCAGGAAATGGTTGATAAGGATGAAGTGCGTGACTTGTTTATGCCTGTTCTCAATGATTTAGAAACCGGCGAAGTGAGTGACGTTATTCAAGATGGTGGGAGCGTGTATACCCTTAAAAAACTGGATGAAACCAGCGAGCAAGTACGATTCCAGGTAATGAGCTACACCATCCAGGCCGACCCCATCGCTACGGTAGATCAGCGTGCTGAAGACGCCGATGACTTCAGCTTTTACGCCAGCCAAGATGGCTTTGAGACCGAAGCCGAGCGGCGCGAATTACAAATTCGTCAATCATCTGCAACCAAAGGCAACACCTTTATTCCGGGTCTGGGGCAAAGCCGTCAGATAATGAGCATGCTTGAAAATGCGGATGAAGGGAACATCAGTAATACCATTGAGTTGCCCAACCAGTTTGTGGTTATTAAAGTGAATGAAATTACACCGGCAGGCACTCGTCCATTTGAGGAAGTACAGCAGCAAATAAGTAATACGCTGTTTATTCAAAAGCGGCAGGAGGCAGCTGTTGAACAAATGAATAGTTTGCTGCAAAATAACAATGATCTGGAATCACTTGCTTCAGCTATCGGTTCCCAAGTGCAAACTGCAGATTCGCTTGCCATGAGTGATCGAACAATTCCCGGTGCGGGTCGCGAGCCCAAAGTGGTAGGTGCCATCTTTGGTTTGTCGGAGGGTGCTATTTCATCACCGATTAAAGGAACAAATGCCGTATTTGTGGCTCAGGTTGCAAATCGCAGCGAGGCTGATCCGGCAAGCATGACGGAAGAAATTGCCCAGCAGATTCGCCAAGAACTTCAAAAGCAGAAAAGCAGTACTTTTGGCCAGGTATGGCTTGCGCA
>NNSL01000486.1 GCA_003123965.1 Balneolaceae bacterium SMO_bin1 | reverse complement strand
CCAGTCCCTGACCAAAATAAAGTGCATAATCAACCCACTACCAGTTCCCGTAAGCTTGCCATTATCCTCAAGCGCAAATGCCATGAATTATAGTCGAACCCTGTATTCCCGGCAAACGGCTCTCCGGCATCTTTTTGCTGGGTTAAATTTGCCGACAGGTGATCACTTCGGTAACGGAAACGCTGATAATACTGTATGGGGCTGCCCAGGTAGCCCCCCTCTGAGTCTGCTCTGTTGTAACCTACTTGATCTTGCAAGGTTTGTTGATATCGAGAAAAAGCTTCGAAGCGCCCGCCGCTGGTCCAATACCGGTAGTCGGTGTAAAGCTCGCGGCTCAATTCCAGACCCGATCCCACTGTAACATACGGACGCATACGCTCCAATGTGGCCGGGCCAATACCACTGACCTCCTGGAGTTCATCTATAGTTTCAAAAGGTTTAACCTCATCGCGATAACGAACAATTGCTCGTGCCAGCTGCAGATTGACCCCCGGTATCATTAATAAATTATCGGTGGTTGATCGATTGATATTTAGCGGATTGGAGGCCAAATCCTGCAAAATTTGGGTCAGCTGTTCAGTATCAAGGTTGGGGTCACTTGGATCAAAAGATTCGAGCGCATTCTCAAGATCGCGCTGCACCTCACTACGCGTAGAATCTTTCACCTGAGCTTGAGCTGCAAAGCTGCTGCTCAAGACCATCACTCCAAAAAGCAAAAATACCTTTCGCATAGTTACCAAGAAATGTTTAGGTCGAGTCCCGGGCTGTATCCCAGTGCTGCATTTTCGTGCTTTTGCACCACCAAGTTGATGCCCCACAGCACCGAATTATATCCAAATCCGGCCGAAAACGTCTGAGGTGCCGTTGTAATACCCGCCCGTGCAAATAAATTCTCAATCATTTGCACCTCTACCCCACCACGATACGCAAGTGGAAAATTGACGTCTTTTATCACATCGGTGGTTAAAAGTGCTATTTCCGACAGGTGATATGAAAATCCAATACTTAAATTACGCGGCAGGTTCTCATCTATATCATTGATTTGCCCATATTTTGGTTGATTGATATTAGTTGCCTTCGCGCCCAGCCAAAGTCCGTTGGTAATGCGAGCGGCAATACCGGCATCAATACCCAGCGCGCCCACCGAACCGTACCCGCCGCCCTGCACTACGTGGCTGTAATTGACTGCTACACCATAATGGAAATTCTGAAAAGCATTTTTATAACCAACACGTATGCGACTTTCATTATACAGGTCATCGCCAAAGCGATGCGCGCCCCCTCCGATAACTCCAATACTAGTAGGATAAGTTACTACCGCTGCTAAATCAGTCAATTCGGCAAGCCCATAGTAACGGATACCGAAAAAAGAAACCGACGGACGAGCTTGGTCCATCATTGCCGGATTCTCAAACGTGGCCCATTGGCTGTTGGGCAAGGCAGTGGTGGCCTGCCCCAGTGCTATGGATCGGGCCCCGAGTGTAGCCTGCGCGTGAGCATTCACACTTGCTAGCACAAAAAATATCAGTAATAGTACCCCCGTTTTACTGTATCTGTTGAAACTGTTTTGTATCATGTGGCAGAAAATGAAAATGTAAGAAAACGCAGCCAACGCATGGATCGCGTGTTAGTCTTCCCGGTTATTCTGTTTTTTTTAATGGGCCTCTCCTTTGTCTCGGCGCAAGCTCAGGAAATCAACGCCAACGTGCAAGTAGATCGCAGCCGAATTAACAATACTTCGCTTAACTACCTGAATGGCTTTGCCGAGCGGCTCGAAAATTATTTGAGTGATAATACGTGGACGAACGATAACTTTCAATCGCAGGAGCAAATTAATGCCACTATTCAAATTACGCTGCTTGGCGTCAGTAATGACTACACATTTGACGCCAGCATCGTCATCCGATCGTTGCGCCCTATTTATAATTCGCCCCGCCAGACCACCGTTTTTCTGTACAATGATGAAAACTGGACCTTCACCTATTCACCTAATCAAGGCCTGGTTCGCGATGAACTGCAGTTCAACGCCCTCACCACCCTGCTCGATTTTTACGCCTACGTTATTATCGGGTTTGATTACGACACCTTTTCCGAGCTTGGGGGCACGCCTCACTTCTCCGAAGCTCAAAACCTGGTATCAATAGCGCAGTCGAGTTCCTCAACGGGTTGGGAACGCACAGCCAGCGTACCCCGCAATCGCGCCCAGCTTATGGCCGACCTTTTGAACCCAAATTTTGAACCGCTGCGCCGCGCTTTTTATGTGTATCATCGCCAGGGGCTCGACCAATTTCTTCAAAACCCCGCCCAAGCCCGGGAAAAAATAATTGAGGCGCTGCAAATGATTCAGAAAGCTCAGCAGCAAACTACCAGCACCTTATTATTTGATACATTTTTTAATGCCAAGTACCGCGAAATTGTCTCCGTTTTCCAAGAAGCTGATCCTAATTTGCGTCAACAAGCTTACACCATTTTGTCGGAAATTGACCCCACGCATCTCAACGAATACAGCAAGCTGCAATAAATACGGTCTATTGAATTAATTTCCAGTCTTTTTCATTAATTAATCTAACATCGCGATTCAATATTTATATTTAGGTTTTGTATATTCAATCGCTCTATTTCTGCACAAAAAATCTTATTAACGGTAAATAGTTTTTCGTATGAAATTTTACGTTTGTATAAAGCAAGTGCCTGATGTTAACGCTCCAATCCAGATCAAGGGTGAAGAACTGATTCAGGATACCAATCGGATGATTTTAAATGCCTACGACGCCTCTGCTGTTGAAGAAGCTTTGGTATTGACCGAAGAAAATGGCGGCGAAGTTGAGGTTGTGCTGGTTGGACCTGACAGCGCAAAAGAAACCATCCGAAAAGCGTTGGCCATGGGTGCTCAAAAAGCCACGCACATTAAAATAGACAGCACCGAAAATTTTGATTCGGCCTCGTACGCCGCAATTCTGGCCGAATTCTTCGAAGATAAAGAGTACGATGTAATTTCATGCGGAAAGCAGTCGCAGGATACAGACGCCGGCCTTACCGGCAGCATGCTCGCGGAATTGCTTGACCTCCCGTATGCCACTAACGCCGTTGGTCTCAATATTGAAAATGACAATTTGGTTGTTAAGCGTCAGGGCGACTCCGGACAGGAAATGATCGAACTCCCTTCTCCCTGCCTCGTTACCTGCTCAAATGATATGAACGAGCCGCGCATCCCCAGCCTGAAAGGCATTATGCAGAGCAAGCGCAAGCCGATGGAAGATGTTCAGCTCGACTCACTTGAAGTTGAAGAAAGTCAGCTGGCGGCTAAAACTACCGTAACCGGTTATCAGGAAAAACCGGGACGCGAACCCGGCCAGAAGTTTGAAGGCGAACCGGATGAAATAGCTCAAAAAGTGGCGCAGCTGCTTGATGAAGAAGAGAATGTAGTCTAGTCACTCTTATCATCCCTCAAAAAGAAATTTCTGAATCATAAAATTATTTTCTCATGAGTTCTATTCTAACGCATATTGCAATCAGCGACGGAAAAATTAAGCGGGCTTCACTCGAAGTATTATCTCACTGCTCCGAACTAGCAAACAGTAACGGACATGATTCTGAGGCCGTTATCATCGACAAAAATGCTTCGGAATATGTAGAGCAAGTGAAGCAGTACGGACCTTCAAAAGTATATGTGATTGAGGATCCTATCTTTGAAAATCATATGAATACGCCCTTATTAAAGGCACTAACTACGGTTATGAATGAAGCTGATCCGTTCTTGTTTGCCTTTGCCTCAACCGAAAGCACCAAAGATATCTTGGGTGCACTTGCCGCAAATCAGGACGCTGCTGTTCTTTCTGATGTTTCTGAGTTTGAATTAATTGATGGCGGTATTTCAGCCAAGCGCCCGGTAATGGCCGCGAAAATACTATCTTCGAATGAAGCCAAAGGCGACAAAATTATCGTTTCCGTTCGCTCCGGCTCCTACGATCTCGCAGAAAATGAATCAGATGCCGAAATTGTAAATATTGATTTCAGCTTTGATGAAAGCGAGCTTAAAGCAACGCTGCGTGAGATTATTGGAGCATCCGGCGACAAAATTGATCTTTCGGAAGCCGAAACCATTGTCGCTGCCGGCCGAGGTGCTAAAGACGAAGAAGGCCAAAAACTAATCAACGAATTAGCTGATACGTTGGGTGCAGCCACCGGTGCTTCACGCGCATTGACGGAAGCCGGTATCATGGATCCAAGCCTGCAAATTGGGCAAACCGGCAAAGTTGTTTCCCCACAGCTCTACATTGCGGTGGGTATTTCTGGCGCTATTCAGCACGTGGCGGGCATGGCCAATTCCAAAGTAATTGTGGCCATCAACAAAGACCCCGATGCTCCTATCTTCGACATTGCTGATTACGGTATTGTTGGTGATTTGTATAAAGTGCTTCCTCCATTTATTGAGGAACTCAAGAAAATTAAAGGATAATTTTTTACAGAGGGTCGCGATAAACTGCGACCCAATTTTATTTCGAGATTAATATGGAAGACGAAAAGTTTGATTGTATAATTGTTGGAGCAGGCGTTGCCGGTTTGGCCGCTGCCATGACATTGGCCCGCAATAACATGAAATTTCTGCTCATTGAAAAAGGCGAATTCGCCGGTTCAAAAAATGTATCGGGCGGCGTACTTTGGGGCAGCGATTTAGCCAAGCTCGTGCCCAACTACTGGGAGGAAGAAGATGCCGGCTGGGAACGCTACATCACGCAACGGCGCCTCACGTTCCTGGATGAGCAGTCAAGCTTTTCCATTGATTTCAAATCGTCTCACTTCCAAGAAACGCCCTACACTGGGGTTGTTGTTTTGCGGTCTAAGTTTGATCGCTGGCTGGCCGGCAAAGTGGAAGACGCCATCGCCGAAAGTGATTACCCGATGGATTCCTTCATCGCCACAAATATTAAGGTGGATGAAGTGTTGATGGAAGACGACAAAGCGGTGGGAATCCGTACCGGTGAAGAAGAATTTCATGCCGAAAGCGTGATTATCGCCGAGGGCGTGAACAATTTGCTTACGCGTCAGGTGGGCCTGCAGGATGACTACGTACCCGCTGATCATGTACTAACCGGTATCAAGGAAATTATCCGCTACGACCAAGAAAAACTCGAAGATCGCTTTCAACTGAGCGGCCTTGGCGGAATGAGCAATGAGTACATCGGCTACGCCACCGATGGCGTTGAAGGCGGCGGATTTCTCTATACAAACCGCGATACAATCTCAATTGGACTGGTATTAGGATTGAAAGATTTGCGCGAAAAAGGCAAAAGTCCACACGATATTTTGAACCATTTTAAAAAACATCCGGCCGTGCAAGATACTATTCGCGGCGGCGAAGTCGTTGAATATTCTGCGCACGTGGTTTCCTCCGGCGACAAACGCATCATGCCAAAAGAACTCTATAAAGACGGCGTGCTGATCTGCGGCGAAGCAGCGAACTTGCTGATGAACGCCGGAAAAGCAATTCAAGGCATGGATTACGCCATGCGATCGGGTATATTGGCAGCCGAAACAATTGTGAAAGCGAAAGAGCGTGATGATTATTCGTCATCAACCATGAAAGAATACCGGCAGGCGCTGGATGAAAGCTTTGTAATGAAAGACATGAATAGTTTCCAGGACGCCGTGCACATGCTGCACAGCCCGCAAATGTTCAAAGACGTGCCGAATTTAATTTGCGACTTTGGACGCAAGTTTTTCACGATCGACAACGAGCCTACGCCGAAATCCCGCAAAATGATGGCCGAATCCATCAAAGAACATTCCTCGTACTGGGATCTCATGAAATTAGGATTTAAAGGAGCGAAGTCGTTGTAAATAAAAGGTGTCATTCTGTACTTGTTTCAGAATCTGTAAATTAAAAAATGAAAACATAGAACCTGATATAAATTCAGGATGACACGGAGTTTATATCATCATGAATAACTGAGCTTAAACATTATGGAAGTAAACTTACTTAAACTTACCGAACGCCTGGGGCTGGTCAGCTATCGCAATCAGTCGAAGTCGGAAATTAAACCACACATTGTCGTGGACACGGATATTTGCAATTCCACCTGTCCGCACAAGTGTACGACCTACGTGTGCCCGGCTAACTGTTATACCATGGACGAGGACGGCACGGTGCATTTTCAGGTTGAAGACTGCATTGAGTGCGGCACCTGCATGTACGCCTGCGATCAGGGCGCGGTTGACTGGAATTACCCTGATCCCGAAATTGGTCGTGGTGTAACGTGGAATTACGGTTGACTTGGTTCCCATCACTCTTTTTGGCCCTCAGCAGCCGAATTACCACTTTTAACAACAAATAGAGAACTATTTCTGTCGCTTTCCGTTTTAGTATTATAGACATTTAACCAATTGATTCTTTTATGAATACCGATGTATTAAACCCCACCCAAGGACTTTCGTTTGAGCTATCCGAAGATCAACAGATGATACGCGACAGTGTTCGTGATTTCGCTGAACGCCATATCGCACCCGGCGTAAAAGAGCGTGATGCTGCGAAAGAATTTCCGCATGATCTGGTTGAAAAACTGGGTGACCAAGGACTTCTTGGCATGGTCCACGATGAAAAATATAACGGCGGCGGCGTGGGGCACGTCAGCTTTTGTTTGATGCTGGAAGAAATTGCCCGATGGGATGCCTCCCTTGCACTAACCGTAGCGTCACATACATCATTGGGGGCAGGCCACATTGCATTAGCAGGCAATGAACAGCAAAAAGAAAAATATTTATCACAACTTACCACCGGAGAAAAGCTGGGGGCATGGTGTCTCACCGAGCCGGGCTCGGGCAGTGATGCCTCGGGCATGAAAACAACTGCTGTTAAAAAAGGTGACAAATGGATCATCAACGGATCCAAGATTTTTATCACCCAAGGATCGGTCGGCGGAATTTATGTAGTGCTGGCTAAAACCGATCCCAACAAAGGTACCAAAGGCATCAGCGCATTTATTGTAGAGCGCGAGCGCGACGGCGTGCAGCCTGGCGGAAAAATGGAGAAGCTAGGCATGAATTCATCCGATACCACCGAAGTATATTTTGAGGACGTTGAAATTCCCGCTGAAAACCTGCTGGGTGAAGAAGGCAAAGGTTTTGTAGATACCATGAAAGTGCTAGATGGCGGGCGTATTGGCATTGGGGCTCTTTCCGTTGGCATTGCACGCGGTGCCTTGGAGGAATCGCTGAAGTATTCAAGCGAGCGCAAGCAGTTTAACCGACCCATTGGTGATTTCCAGTCGATTGAGAATAAATTAGCCGACATGGCCACCGAGATTGAAGCGGCCCGTTTTCTGGTGCATCGTGCCGCCTGGCTGAAAGATCAAGGGAAGCCGTTTACAAAGAAGTATCGATGGCTAAATTATTTGCATCGGAGTTGGCCGTGCGCGCCGCCGACGAAGCCGTGCAGATTCATGGCGGTTACGGCTACATTAAAGAATATCATGTAGAACGATTTATGCGCGATGCCAAACTGATGACCATCGGTGAAGGCACCTCCGAAGTACAGCGGATGATCATTGCCCGCGAGCTGAAGAAAGAAATGGGATAATTTTTAAAAATAATTCTGCTTTTATTTATGGCTAGTAATTCTTTCAACATCGATGACGCCCTGCTTTTTGAATCCGAGCTGAATGAAGATGACCGACTGATAATGGAATCAGCGCGGGATTATGCACAGAGCAAGCTGGAGCCGCGCGCACTTAAAGGCAACCAAGAAGAATATTTCGATGAAGATATTGCCACTGAAATGGGTGAACTGGGTCTGCTCGGCTCCTATCTGCCAGAAAAGTACGGCGGCGTTAATGCCAGCCAAACGGCCTATGGACTTATTGCCCGCGAAGTAGAGCGGGTTGATTCCGGCTATCGCTCGTTTATGTCGGTGCAGTCATCGCTGGTGATGTACCCTATTTTTCGCTTTGGCACCGATGAACAAAAAGAGCGCTTTCTGCCGAAGCTGGCAAAGGGAGAAATGATTGGCTGTTTTGGACTCACCGAACCCAATCACGGCTCCGATCCCGGTTCCATGGAAACGACCGCTCTTAAAACCGACGACGGTTGGGTGCTGAACGGCGCCAAAATGTGGATCACCAATTCCCCCATCGCCGATGTAGCAGTCGTGTGGGCCAAAGCAAAAGAGAATAAAAATGATGATGGCGTAATCCGGGGCTTCCTCGTTGAAAAAGATTTGGAAGGTTTCAGCGCGCCGCACACCAAGTACAAAATGTCGTTGCGAGCTTCTTCAACCGGTGAGCTTATTTTTGAAGATGTACTGGTGCCCGAAGAGAATGTATTCCCCGAAATTAAAGGACTCAAGGGTCCCTTTACGTGCCTTAACAGTGCGCGTTACGGCATTGCCTGGGGCACGGTTGGAGCTGCGGAGTTTTGCTATCAAAAAGCGCGACAATATTCGCTGGAACGCACCCAGTTCGGCAAGCCTATTGCCGCCAATCAACTGCCGCAAACCAAGCTGGCGAATATGCTCACCGATATCACCCAAATGCAAATGCTGGCTTGGCGCCTGGGCATGCTGCGCGATGAGGGGCGCGATCACCACTCTATGGTTTCACTAGCCAAGCGTAATAATTGCCAAAAAGCGCTCGATATTGCCCGTGTTGCTCGTGATATGCATGGCGCCAACGGCATTACCGGCGACTACCGGGTGATCCACCACATGATGAACCTTGAGTCTGTGAATACCTACGAGGGCACGTATGATATTCACGGACTGATTTTGGGTCGCGAAATCACCGACATTCCGGCCTTTGTTCCTAAGGGGAAAAATTAATGAATCCCCACATTCAGCGAACCGTGGATATTTGTTTATAAATATCTTGTGCATACCGTATTTATACCTTTCATATCTCTGCTGATTTGAGAGAGCTGTTAAATTTATAAGCGCCCACCCTACTCTAGGCAGACTAAACTATCGTTACAATATTACGAAATAGGCTAATATTTTTAGTTTTTGCCATATTTATAATAGAATATTAAACTATATAAGAGGCGCCACTTCAGGTACCTGTGGTTTTATATAAATTTTAATGAAAAATCAGGGAGCTTACTATGCACAAACGATACACGCTATATCTGGGCATATTTATTTTATGCATACTATACATAAAACCGCCTTCGGCTGAAGCATTCTTAGCTGAAACGGTAATTTCGGGAACAGTTATAGATGCCGAAACGGGCGAATCGATGCCGGGAGTAAATATCACTGTGCAAGGAAAAGTAGTGGGGACATCCACAGATGCAAACGGAGAATTTAGACTAGAGGTTGATCAGGATCCCCCATTGACTCTCATTATTTCAAGTGTAGGCTACCAGCGGCAAGAGATTGAGATCACAAGCAGCGAGCAATCAAACCTGACCATCCGCTTGGAGCAGCAGACATTGGGAAGTTCTGAATTGGTCGTATCTGCCTCAAGGGTTGAGGAAAACATCTTGCAATCGCCGGTGTCGATTGAAAAAATGGATTTAATCGCTATTAGAAATACGGCTTCGCCTGATTTCTATGATAACATCAGCAACCTCAAAGGCGTACAAATGACGGCCAGCAGCCTCACCTTTAAATCGGTTAATACCCGCGGGTTTAACAGTATTGCCAACACACGATTTGTACAACTTATTGATGGAGTAGACAATGCCGCTCCAGGGCTAAACTTTCCCGCCGGTAATCTTATTGGCATTTCCGAACTGGATGTAGCTAGTGTAGAACTGGTTCCCGGCGCTGCATCGGCTCTATACGGCCCCAATGCCTTTAACGGTATCCTTATTATCAATAGTAAAGATCCATTTCTGCATCAGGGTTTTAGCGCGCTTATAAAGTCGGGACTCACCGATGCTGAAGAGCCTGAGACAAATCCCTTTGGCGAAATTGCCTTGCGTTATGCCAGGGCCTTTAACGATAAATTTGCTTTTAAGATCAATGCATCTGCCATGCGCGGTACCGACTGGTATGCAACAAATTATACCGATGTGGACCGAAACCCCATTAATGCTGGTATGCGAGGCCCCGGCAGCCCCTCATATGACGGACTTAACATATACGGTGATGAAATTGCTACCACCATCAATCTCGATAATGCCGCTGGAACGCCCCAGGGAACGCTGGGGAATATCCGAGTGGCCCGTACTGGTTACAAGGAAGTGGATATAGTAGATTATGACGTCGAGAGTTATAAGCTTAGTGCAGCTCTCCACTACCGCATTACCGATGACCTGGAGGGTATTTACCAGTATCGCCTCGGGACCGGAACATCGGTATACCAAGGAGCAAATCGCTATTCCCTGAACAATATTGCACTGCAGCAGCATAAGCTGGAACTGCGTGGCGACAACTTTTTTATTCGCGGCTATACCTCTGGAGAGGATGCCGGCGACTCCTACGATACACGTTTCGCCGCTTGGAATATCAACCGTGCGTGGAGTAGCGACCAAAACTGGTTTACCGAATATACAGGCGCTTATCTTGGCCAGGTACCGGGCGTACCAGCAATGAATCATGATGCGGCACGTTCCTTTGCAGATCGTGATCGCTACGAACCCGGAACTCCCGAGTTTGAACAGGCAAAAGAGCGAATCACCAATCTTGCCGACTTGAAAAACGGATCCAAATTTATTGATGAGAGCCGCCTCAACCATATTGAAGGAAATTACGATTTCAGCAATCTAATAGACGGAGTTAATATTCAGGTTGGAGGCAATTACCGGAACTATCACTTAAATTCGGAAGGCACAATTTTTAATGACAGCGATGGGCCGATTGACATCAACGAGTGGGGCGCCTATACCCAGCTTTCCCGGTCTCTCATCAATGATCGCCTAAAGCTGACAGGATCTATGCGATATGACAAAAACGAAAACTTTGACGGGCGCTTCAGTCCGCGCGCTTCAGCCGTACTTTCACTGGATGAGGAAGGCCAGCATAATATACGCGGATCGTTCCAAACCGGTTTCCGCAATCCTGATACCCAATCACAATTTATTGGCTTGGATGTCGGCGTTGCCACCTTGGTAGGCGGCACCGAACAAAATATTGACAATTACTCCATTACGGCCCCTTATCGTGACAATGACGGTAACCCCCAAACTACTACAGTAGACGGCCGCGAACTCTATAACAATTCCTACACCGCAAATTCAGTAATTGCTTTTGCAGGTTCCGGCGATCCATCAGATTTGGAGGTTTCTGATGTGGACTTTATTAAACCTGAGCAGATCCGCACGTGGGAAGTGGGCTATCGCGGATTCTTTTCTCAGACACTGAAAGTGGATCTCAATTTCTATTACAGCAAATACGAAGATTTCCAGGCTAACACCAACGTAATTGTGCCACTTACCGGTAACGTGCAGGATGCAAGCGGCATCCAGGATATCGCAAACGGTAGAACCAAGGTATTTCAGCTCTACACCAACGTGGGCGAAACCGTAACTTCATATGGCTTTGGTTTAGGTCTCACCTATAATATCCCCGGTGGCTTTCTGCTGAACGGAAGTTACACCTATGCGGATTTCGATCTTGAGGAGGCTAATCCCGACATCATACCAGGCTTTAATACGCCCAATCATTCGTATTCTATCTCGCTTGGAAATCGCAACCTGATTGGGAATCTCGGGTTCAGAATAACCAATCGCTGGTCGGATGAATTTCGCTGGGAGGCGGGCTTCGGCAATGGGCAAATCGACTCTTACAATGTAACCGATGTGCAACTCTCTTACCAAGTTCCAAGCATTTCTGCCGATGTGAAGCTGGGCGGTGCCAATGTATTTAATGAGACGTATTTTCAGGCTTTTGGTGCACCGACAATTGGGGCACAATATTACTTATCCGTACGGTTCAATCAGCTTTTTGAGTAAATATATACCTATATTTTGGCCTGCATCAGGTAGCAAAGCTCCCGGTCTTAGATTGGGAGCTTTTTAAATGCAGAACTTTTGCGAGACACTGCTTTTTGGACTATCCGCCGATATTTATTTGTAGATTTCTTTAAGCCGAAAAAATTAAATCCAGGTATCTTATGATCTATCGCAATATTTGCTCAACCTTTTTCCTTTTATTAGCAGCTCTAACATTCGCACCAATCCATACAGTCCAAGCGCAAGAAACTACTACTTTTATTTTGGTGCGCCACGCGGAGAAGGCCGATGACGGAACGAACGATCCGCCCCTCAATGAGGTGGGGAAACAGCGAGTAGCAGCACTGGCTGATCATTTAAGAGAGACCGACATCACAGCCATTTACTCTACGTCGTATAAGCGAACAATGCAAACAGTTCAACCTATTGCCGATTCAACAAACTTGGAAATAAAAACGTATGATCCATTTTCGGAATCTCTGATTGAAGATATACTCAAAAGTGAAGCGGGCGGCACCGTTCTTATCTCGGGTCACTCCAATACGACGCCAATGCTGGTCAATCGTTTAATTAGAGAAGAGCAATATGAGCAGCTAGACGAGACGGATTATGATAATATATTTATCGTAATTTACACCAAGAATGGCGCTGTATCAGCACTGAAATTAATCTACTAATTTTGTCCCCAGTAGGCTCGTTTCACCATATCCCCCACTACAATCCGATCAACGACGTTCATACCTTCAATCACATTTCCAAAAAGTGTGTAGCCACCATTCAAATGGGGAGCCCACTGGTGCATAAAGAAATACTGGCTACCCTCGGTATCGGGCCCGGCGCTGGCAATGCCTGCCGCTCCACGGTGATAATCAAGCTCACTGGCTTCGGTGGGAATGGTAAATTCAGGTCCGCCATACCCGTCCTGGCGTTCAATGTCACCACCTTGAATCACAAAATTAGGTACTACGCGATGAAAAGGCACGCCATCGTAAGCGCCGACCCTCGTCAGGCTGTCGATCGCCGAAATCGTTGCGGGTGCTGACAAAGTATTCATTTCCACCCTGATTGTGCCCATATTCGTTTCCAATACCCAAACCGGATTTGTACCCAGTTCCCATAACCGGCTCCAGTTCGGTGTTCTAAATTCTTGATCTGCTTCTTCCGGAACATCAACATTCCAGCCGGCCTGTTGCAGCGAGCGATTCAGGGGCATATATCCAAGTGCGGCCAGCGAATCAATCACTGGCTTGGCTTGTTCTTCAAACCGTTGTTTATATAATGAGCCAAACGTCTGGTACACTTCGATATCACCTGGCAATGAAAAGGCATTAAGCGCGCAGTTGATTCGGGAAAAATCGGATTGATTGAATAGCAATGAGTCTTGCAGCAACGCCTGGCTCGAATACGTTACACCTCTATCTTTGAGCCCAAGGGCGTTAAAAGTGATTTCACGCACGCGATCTCTGATCTCGCTATCCATAGTAGATTCCCCCCACAGCGAGCCCAATGCGTTGAGGGCATACATGCTTTTCAGCGGATTCCCCTCTCCAACTATGTTCTCAATACGCTGCAAAACAGCATCCGTA
>NNSL01000484.1 GCA_003123965.1 Balneolaceae bacterium SMO_bin1 | reverse complement strand
TCGCGAATGTATTTTTTGAGTACGTCCATTAATAATAGAATTAAGCGTTTACTGCTCTAATCAACGCAATTTTACGAGAAAAGGTTTTGCAGAAATGCAGAAAAAATAAATTCATCCCGCCTATAACCTTTCTCTAAATATATGCGTATATATAATTCTAAACCATCAATATTTGGGGCACAACCACGGTTGGGCCATATCAATACACACCTAAAAATAAACCATCATGAAAACCTATACCACAGCAATGCTTGTGGCTGTGCTGTTGCTTATACAGAGTGTAAGCTTTGCGCAAACCACCCTTGTTGAAGAAGTTGAACAGAACGGAGAGGAACTGGTAATACCGTACCAAAAGTACGAGCTGGAGAACGGTCTCACGCTTATTATACATGAAGATGATTCTGATCCTTTAGTACACGTTGACGTTACCTACCATGTAGGTTCGGCACGCGAGGAATTGAAGAAATCGGGATTTGCCCACTTTTTTGAGCATATGATGTTCCAGGGCTCGGAAAACGTAGCCGATGAAGAGCATTTTAAAATCATTACCGATGCCGGCGGAACGCTGAACGGAACTACCAACCGCGACCGCACCAACTATTTTGAAACCGTGCCTGCCAACCAGCTGGAAACCATGCTGTGGCTCGAGGCCGACCGAATGGGCTTTTTGCTGCCGGCAGTAACGCAGCAGAAGTTTGAAGTGCAGCGCGCAACCGTTAAGAACGAGAAAGGCCAGAATTACGATAACCGTGCCTACGGCCGTTTTGGTGAAGTGAACGCCGCTGCCTTGTATCCCTATGGACACCCGTACTCATGGCTTACCATTGGCAAGCTTGAAGACCTGGACCGCGTAGACGTTTCCGACCTGAAGAAATTTTTCCTGCGCTGGTATGGCCCTAATAACGCTACACTAACCATCGGTGGTGATGTGAATCCAGACGAAGTAGTGCAGATGGTTGAAAAATACTTTGGCAGTATTCCCCGTGGACCTGAAGTGGACGATATGCAGCTTGAGTCTGTAGAGATTGATCAGGATCGTTATGTCTCCTATGTTGATAACAACATCCGCTTCCCGGCCCTTATTTTCACGTATCCAACCGTCCCTCAATATCATGAAGATGAAGCCGCACTTAGTTTCCTGGCACAAATTTTAGGAACAGGCCGCAGCTCATATTTCTATAAAAACTTTGTCGAAAGCCAAAAGGCCATACAGGCCATGGCGTCGAATTCAAGCAGCGAGCTGGCCGGAGAGTTTTCCATGTTTGTGGTACCATTTCCGGGTCAGGAGCTCGGTACTTTTGAAGCTGACATGCGCCAGATTCTCAAAGATTTTGAGCAAAACGGCGTATCTGATGATGACCTGCAGAAAATTAAGGCAACCTATGAGTCGAACTTCATTAATGGGCTGGCAAGCGTGAGCGGTAAAGTATCGCAGCTGGCCAGTTATGAAACCTTCGCGGAAAGCCCCAACTTCATTCAGAAAGATTTGGATCGCTACCGTTCGGTTACCAAAGAAGACATCATGCGCGTATTCAAAAAGTACATTAAGGATAAACCTGCGGTGATACAGAGCGTGCTGCCGAATGAAAATACGGCCCCGGCCAAAGCTGATAACTTTACGCCCGATACCACAGGCACAAATCCGTATCCACAAACCGATTACTCCGGATTGGCCTATACGCGTCCTGCAGATAACTTCGATCGCAGCGTAAAGCCCCAGTCCGGTCCTGCACCGCTGGTTAGTGTGCCCGATTTCTGGAAAGATGATATGGATAACGGCATGAAGGTAATTGGCACCAGCTACACCGAAATTCCGGTGGTGAACCTGCAGCTTACTATCAACGGCGGCCATACCTTGGATGCCAACAATCCTCAGAAGGCAGGCTTGGCTTCTATGACGGCAGCAATGATGAACGAATCAACCGAAAATTATACTTCGGAAGAGATTCAGGAAGAGCTGCGAAAAATTGGGAGCACCATCAGTGTTTCGGCCGGCGATAACAGCACCAACGTGAGCATCCGCACGCTGAAAAAGAACATGGATCGCACCATGGAACTGGCCGAAGAAATCCTGTTCCGTCCGGCTTTTGCCGCGGAGGACTTTGAGCGACTCAAAAAGCAGCAGCTCGAAGGCATCCAGGCCAGCTACCAGGATCCGGCATCTATAGCGAGCCTGGTATACAGCCGCCTGCTGTACGGCGATGAGCACATTAAATCCGTGCCTTCCAGCGGTATTCAGGAGACAGTAGAGCGCATCACACTTGATGATGTGAAGAACTTCTACGGCTCGTACTTTGCCCCTGATGTAGCTGAACTGGTGGTTGTTGGTGATGTTAGCCAACAGGAAATTATGGATCGACTGGCATTCCTGAAGAACTGGGAAACCAAGGGTGTGACCATTCCTGAGCTGCCTAAAGCTAAAAATGTACAGCCTGCGCGCATCTACCTGGTTGACAAAGCCCAGGCACCGCAATCGCAGATTCGCATCGGTTATGTAACTGATATGACATACGACGCTACTGGTGAGTATTTCAAAACCAGCCTGATGAACTATCCGCTCGGCGGGGCATTTAACAGCCGCATCAACCTGAATTTGCGTGAGGACAAAGGTTGGACCTACGGCGCGCGATCCGGCTTTAGTGCCAGTACCGAGCCCGGTCCATTTACGGCAAGTGCAGGTGTAAAAGCCGCTGCCACCGACAGCGCCGTTTACGAGTTTATGAAGGAAATCACCGATTTTTATGAAGATGGTGTGACCGAAGATGAACTCACGTTTATGCGCAATTCAATCGGCCAGCGTGATGCCCGCAGCTACGAAACACCGTGGCAGAAAGCCGGGTTCTTGCGCGAAATCGTGCATTACAACCTCGATAAATCATTCGTTGATGAGCAGCGCGAAATCATAGAAACTATCACCAAAGAAGAAATTGATGCCTTAGCCAAGAAGCATTTGGAACCAGGCAAAATGGTGATTCTTGTAGTGGGTGATGCCGCCTCCCACCGCGCTAATCTCGAGGCGCTCGGCTACGAAGTAGTTGATGTTTCCGAGAAAGGTGATATACTGCAAACCGTGCAAGAAGACGTGGGTCCGGCTGGCGAATAGCACGCTTCCCACAGTCTAAATTTAAAAGCAACTAGTCTAACTCCCGTATGCAGCAGCGTGCGGGAGTTTTTTTATTGGGAGTTTATTAAGTTGCTTGAAATGAAGCTAAAACCCGCTATTTATGATAGGTAATATTGTGCTCGCGGTACTACTGGTGCTTACAGTGGTGAGTTGGTCAAATGATCCGTCGGAAAAACGAAAAAGACGCAGCCAGCAGGGTATGGTTGTTGTATTTTTTACGATACTGGTGATTCTTTTGTATCGCTTATTTTATTAGGATTGAACAAATATGGTTGATCTGCATTAATGCCATCGCCTTTGCGCAAAATACCTAGCACGGCAATGGCATATCAGTCCTTCGATCTCAGCAAATCTGATGCGGAATAGCCTTCAGGCACGCCCTCTACAAGCATAATACTGCCCTCCGAATTATTTCTTCGCAGCGAAACAATTTCCTGATAAGCCTCGGAGTGATACCAGCCTTCGGCGTTTTCCATATCGGGGAACTCAATAATGATGGTGTAGCCGGTAAAATCGCCTTCAACTACCGTGCCCTTTTTCCCGTGCACCAGAAAGCGTCCGCCAAACGGCTCAAGCGTTGCATCAACTTGTTGTAAATACGCAACTATTTCACGATTTGCGGCCATTTCATAAAGGTGGGCTACAGCATATGCGGGCATGATGGGCAATAGTTCAAATTAAAGTTCTTCAGCGATTTTACTGCTCCTCGGCAGCGGGTTTTTCAATGCGGGTCCACTCGTTAATTTCAATATGCTGCTCGTTGCCGTTGGCATCGGTGTATACCAGCCGGTCCGAAAGGTTCACCTCTTCAGAAGTTCGGGGCAGCCGGGTTGTAGAGCGCACGATTCGTGCGTTGATGATTACCCCGAGTTCGCTGTCGCCTGTTATTTCTGCGCCCAGTGATTTATGTTTTTCGTAAATAATATGCTGAGGTGCTGCACCCTCGGGCCAGTTCTTCACGATAATTGCCAAATCGGTGCCGCGTTCGGGAACATCGCCCCGTTGTGGCGGTTGAGACCAATTAGTATACCCAGCGCTAACAATCTCCATGTTGTCATTTTCCGTTATTTTATCAATAAAAGAGCAGCCAGCAAGTAAAATAAAAAATGATAGCAGGAAAATATTCGTTGTTTTCATCGATGATGCGGTATTAAAAATTGCGGGTAAAATTCCTATTTTTCCGTAGCAGTGCCGAAACAATTTAATTAAACAAATTTGTGATGGAAAAGATAAAGTATCTTTCGCTTGGAGCAATACTTTTGTTTGCAATGGCTGCCTGCAGCGATAATTCCGGCAGCACGGGTCCGGAGCCCCCGTCCGAAGGGGAAATTGAAGCATCGACCGAAAAGAATTTTGTGTATGATGCCATGAACTACTGGTATTACTGGCAGGATGATGTGCCCGATTTGGCCGATAACCGTTTCGAAACGGAACAGGCCAAACAAAGCTTTTTAATGGACTTTACCGATGCGCAAGCCCTTTTCCAGGAACTGCTGTATGTGGATGATGATTTCTCAGTGTTTATTGAAGATTACGAGGAGTACAAGGAAGAGCAGGACGGTGTGTTTGCCGCACTTGGGTTTGAATACGGATTCATTGGATTCCAGAATACCGACCGGCTGGTAGGCTATGTCCGCTATGTTATTCCCGGCTCACCGGCGGACGATGCAGGTTTGCAGCGGCTTGATTTGTTCACTGAAGTGGACGGCACGCAGCTGAATGAGAGCAATGCCACGCAGCTTCTCACCGATGATTCTCCCCATACACTTACCCTGGCCGATATTGAGCAGACCGACCAAGGTGTTTCTTTCCCCGAAACAGGCACTGTGGATATTGCCTCTGAGCGCGTGGTTGAAGACCCCGTTTACTTGTCGAAAGTGATTGAGCGAAACAGTACGCAAATTGGATATATGGTTTACAACGCTTTTCGGTCCAATTCTCACCAAGCACTTAATGATGTAATGGGTGATTTTCAATCGCAGGGCATTGATGAGCTGGTGCTGGATCTTCGCTATAACCCGGGTGGTGCGGTCATCACCAGTCAGCTGCTAGCAAGTATGGTTTCCGGCCTGGGCAGCTCAGAAACCTTTGCTGAGTTCTCCTATAACCCCAAGCGTTCGGAGCAAGGCGAAACGATTCCTTTTCTAGATGTTGTGCCGCTGCAGAACGAAGACGGCGATATTCTGGTGAACGATGACGGGGAATACGTAAACAGTGAGCCCATTAATACACTTTCGCTCAACCACGTGTATGTGCTTGTGAGTCGCTCTACCGCTTCTGCCAGCGAAGCGCTCATCAACGGCTTAACTCCGTTCATTGATGTGACCATTATTGGTACGCAAACGGTGGGTAAAGATGAGGGTTCACTGCTGCTGGTCGATGCTCCGCCGCCGTACCTGGATGAGGATCAGGCCAATCCCGATCACAAGAATGCGATTCTGCCTATTGTACTCAAAATTGTAAACGCGCAGGGCGAAGCGTATCCCAACGGATTTAGTCCCAGCGAACAAAACAACATTAGCGAAATAACGGTAGAAAACTTGCAGGCGCGTCCCGCTTTGGGTGATCCTGAAGATCCGCTGCTGGCTCGTGCCCTTTCGCTCATCAGCGGGGAACCGGCGCAGCAAGAAATTGCGACGCCACGGAGCGACCTGCTGCATGAGGCCGAGGTTTGGGAGCACGGAACCAGCTTGCGACCAACGTTCGGCAATACCATGTACATAGAGCCCTTTATGGTGCCTAAAAAATCCGTGAAATAAGTGATAAGAACACTTTGCAGGAAATAAGCGCGGGGCAAAAGTCCGGGCTTTCTTATTGAGAAAACGATTTTGCAATGATGCTGAAGTGCAAATAGCTTTGGCCTTGTAATTTTTAAATAAGATTTGTGGCTACATGAAGTTTGGAAGTGCAGAAAACCCCGGTGATTTGAACCTATCGCTCCCCGAAGATCACCCCGAGACGCGAAAAACGCTAGCTGAAAAGGGCAAACCCGGTAAGCCCAGGGTATTTGTTGGCTGCGCTAAGTGGAATAATAAAGATCTCAATAATTTTTATCCGCCAGGCACCGGTGATGAACTGGAATATTACGGCAGGCAGTTTAATGCGGTAGAGCTCAATGCTACATTTTATAAAATCTTTGATAAAGAACAGGTGGAGCAGTGGCGCAAAAAAGTTCCGGATAACTTTAAGTTTTTCCCCAAAGTGAATCGTTATATCAGTCACCTTAAATGGTTAAATGATATTGAAGAGCGAACCGACGATTACATCGACAGTATCGTACATTTCAAGGATAAGCTCGGCACCACGTTTTTACAGCTGCGCGGAAATTTCAGGCCCAAGTTTTTTGATCGCGTGCAGTACTTTTATTGAATACTGGCCCAATGGCATACCGTTGGCCGTAGAATTTCGCCACCCCGACTGGTTTGATGACGATATTGTTGCTGAAGAACTATACGCCTTGCTTCAAGAAAATGACATCGCCAATAACATCACTGATACGGCCGGCCGCCGCGACCTGCTGCATATGCGGCTTACCAATAATGAGGCGTTTGTCCGTTATGTAGGCGCCAATCACCCTAGTGATGAAGACCGCTTGGAGGAATGGGTGCCGCGCCTTAAAAAATGGACCGAGCAGGGACTGCAGCATATCCATTTTTTCGTTCATCAAAACGAGGAGAAAAGATCGCCGGAATTAGCCGCTTATTTTATCGAAAAGTTGAATAATTCGCTTGGTACAGATTTAAAAATTCCTGATCTGCCTGAACAATAGGCGAATTGATTTTGATAACTGCCGGTTAAAATCCGCTAAATATATCGCGCACTTATAAATATTATTTTTATTATTCTTAAAAATAGTATTGGTTTAAAGACAGATTGCCTAAAATGTTACTTCAAACTACATTCCGCTAAAAGTTGACTGCCATGCAAAAATCCGTTTTACTAATTGTGCTTTTTCTAATGTTATCTGCAGCCGGTTATGCACAGAATGATTCCGGGAATCATCTGGGGACTGAAAGAGCGCAATCTGTTTATTTTGAGATACTGGGGCCGGGCATTCTCTATTCGGGAAATTACGATACGCGCTTTCAAGATACCCCAAATGGTTTGGGAGGACGCATTGGAGCAAGCTTTATCTCTATAGATGATGAAAGCCTATTTACCCTGCCAGTGATGATCAATTATTTGCTTGGAAGAGAAGGAAAGTATTTTGAAATAGGACTTGGAGCTACTTATTTAAGAAATAATGATAATGGCGACATTATATTTGAAGAAACCGATGATATAATCGGCACAATGGTATTTGGTTACCGTTCTCAACCTATTGATGGCGGTTTTATGTTCAGGGCCGGCTTTGCCCCGATATTCAGCGAGGGAGATTTTATCCCATACTATCCTTACCTCTCACTGGGTTATACATTTTAAATAGGCTACTGCAATATCCTTTGCAAGAGGTTAAAAATCTTGCTTATCTGCACTTGGTCCGTAGCTTGCCGGCACGGGAATATCCAGCAACCGAAAGTATACGCCCAGTTGCGCCCGGTGGTGCGTTGTTTGATTCAGCCCGTGGCGAATTGCCTCGTATTTGTTAAGCTCCATGAGCACCTGTTCGCCGCTTTTCATCACCCAGGGCCGGTCCAGGTCTGCTTCACCAGCGGTTTGTAATGCCTTGCTGCCTTTATCAGCTGATTTATTGAAAAGATTCAACAGTTGCTCTTTATCTTCTACAGGCGTTGGTTCATAGCCACCGTCCTCAAAATTAAGTTCTTCGTGCCTCACGATGTTCTCCGGCCAGGATGGAATTTCAGCTAAATGCACGGCCAGTTGTTTTAGGGTCATGCTTTTTTCGTGGGGTTTCCAGTCGAATTTATCTTCGGGCACCAGCTCCATAAACGAGCGGGTGATCCGGTTTTCCGTTTCAAACTCCTGCTGCAGTTGGGGTAGTGTTTTCATAATGGATACCGGTAGGTTGTGTTTAGGTACATAAAAGTATGATACGCTCTTCCGCAATTATATGCTACAGCAATATTTGAATGCTTTCTAAAATCGTATCATCCAGTAAACGTAAAGCAATGCAAAACCGGTCAGGAAGACCAGTCCGCTCCAGCTCAACCATTTGAGCCAGGGCTTAGGGCGGCAGCTATCGGGCATATGGGGAGCGGTTACCAGCCGGTAATTAAGATAGGCCAGCACGGGTGCAGTTAGAAAAGAGAGCGTTGTGGCAAGATCAATCATCAGGGTGAAGGAATCGCCGAGAAAGTAGAGTACGCCCAGCGACAGCAGTGAAATAAGCACCAACAAACCCCGATAAATGCGAATGTCATCTTGCTTGGTAAATTGCTGCGGGATAAGAACTTCCAGCATGCGGCGCGAAACGCGAGGGTAGGCGTCGGTGACGGTAAGAGTGGTACTAAACATCGTTGTAAAAGCGCATATGATAATGATTGGATACGCCCACTGGCCAAGGCTATCGGTATAGAGGCCAATAAGCTGGCTGGCAAATACGGCCCCGCTGCTGGCAAACTCTTCGCTGCTTCCGAACATTACCAATGCCCCCAAAAACAGGAATCCCAGTGCCAGTACCGCCGCGCCTATGTAGCCAATGTTAAAATCGAGCAGGCTTTCTTTAAGCTTAGGCCGGTATTTTGTTTGTTTGGCGCGTTCCAACGTCCATAGTGAATGCCAGGCAGCCGCATCAATGGGGATGGGCATCCAACCCATTAGCGCAATGAGAAAAGCAATACCGCCTACGTTCCAGATCGAGGGCGTAAGATTCGCGGGCATAGTTTGCTGTTCACCCTGCAGCAGAGCCGCGCCCAGTGCAATAATCGTTGATATGGCCAGCACCGCCATGATGAGTTTAATGGCGCTATCGAGCGCGGAATACTGCCCCGAAAGCAGAAGTAAAATACAAATTGCTAAAATAATGGCGCTCCATGCCAGCGGGGAAAGCGCAATGCCGGTTAGTTCTGCGGCCAGGCTCGCTGATACAATGGTGACGGCGGCCTGCACGGCAAACATAGTTCCAATGGTAAATACTACAAATATCCCGATGGCCCATTTGCCCAGTCGGTTGTACCCTTCAATCATGCTTTCGCCGGTGGCAATGGCGTACCGCGGACCAAATTCGAGAAAGGGATATTTAAAAAAATTGGCCAGCACAACCGCCCAAACCAGCGCAAAGCCAAAGGTGGCACCCGCGCGGGTTGACTGCACCAGGTGCGATACCCCGATCGCCGCGGCTGCCATCAACAAGCCAGGGCCCAAACTATCCTTTATACCCTGCCACCTGCTCTGCGAATGTTGTGAATTTGAACCCATCAATAATTGTTTATGAGACGAATGTGATTATATACAAAATAAATTTGAATAAAAATTGAGCAGCCGATAATGAATTAATACATTGCAAGTTCAAGCATGAGTTATGTTCAAAAAGTGTTTAACTGATGTTCATTTTTAACAAGGTAAATCTGGAGTAGAATATGATTACGCGAGACACCATCTTATCACTTGTTGGAAAAGCCCAAAATCCGAGTGTGTCTATTTATTTGCCGACGCATGTAAAGGGCGAAGAAGTGCAGCAGGACCCCATACGTTTTAAAAATTTATTGAAAAAAGCGGAGCAGCAACTGCAAGATCACGAAATAGAGCAGGAAAAAATTGATCAACTGCTCAACAAGGCACGCAAGCTTTTAGACCAACCCATGTTCTGGCAGCACGCCGATAAAGGCTTGGCGGTTTTTATCACCGATGACCTTTTTGAATACTACCGCGTGCCCCTCAACTTTAAGGAGCACGTAATGGTTGAGGATCACTTCCTGATCACCCCGCTGCTGCCTATGACCACGCTGGACGGCACCTACTGTATTCTCACGCTCAGCCAAAAGAATATGCGCCTGCTTAAGTGCACGCGCGATTCGGTTGAGCCCATTGTGTTGGATGATGCGCCCACCAGCCTGGAAGAATTTCAGCAGTATGATGTTTATGAAGAGCATCTGCAGCACCACTCCGGCCAGGGCGGCGGAAACAACGCCATTTTTTCACGGGCAAGGCGGCGCCGAAGATACTGACACCCAGGCACTCATAAATTATTTGAAGACGGTTGAAAACGAAGTAACGTCTGTGTTAAAGAAGCGGAATGATCCACTGGTGGTTGCAGGTGGTGAACAGGCCGTGGCGGAGTATAGAAAAGTAAATAAATACAGCCGGCTGATGGATGAAGCCATCACCACAAATCCCGATCCATTGAGTAATGAAGATGTGAATAAAAAAGGGTGGAAAATTATTAAAAATCACTTCCTCAAAGATATGTATAACGACATGGATCGCTTTGCCGACTTAACCGGCAGCGATAAACAGTCGGATAACCTTTCGCAGGTGGTAGAAGCCTCGTTTTACGGCAAGGTTGATTCGTTGTTTGTGCCTATTGGTGAGCAGAGCTGGGGCTGGTTCGACCAAGACCGTGATACGGTGCATCACAGCGCGGAACAGCAGAACGGCGAACACGATCTGATAAATATGGCAGCCATCAAAACGCTCTCACAGGGCGGCAACGTGTATGCTCTTGAAAAAGATGAAATGCCGCGGGACTCTTCTATTGCGGCTATTTTTAGATATGCCTAAAAGGTAGCTGCAAATGTAAAAATATGGGCCGGTGGGTTAGTCCTGCCGGCCTTTTTTATTTGCTGGAGTCAATACCTGCCCTTGGAATGACTTATTATTCATGGTTGTTTTTAAGATGAATGATATTCAAATAAACACTAAGACTATGGCTGAACAATTAACAGTACAACGAGCAACTACGGAAGTATTATTTGAAGAATTACAGACCAATAAGCGTCCGGTAGTGATCAATGCACTCAGCGAAGAGGCATATATTGCCGAGCGTATTCCCGGTTCAATTAATGTGCCGGCAGAAAATGCAGATTGGATCAATAATATCATTCCGGATAAAGACCAAGATATTGTAGTGTATTGCGCCAATGCCGACTGTGACGCCTCCGCTCAACTGGCCGAAGCACTCATTGACAAGGGCTACAGCCGCGTGCGCGATTTTGAAGAAGGCCTTGCCGGATGGAAAGAGGAAGGCTTTAATCTGGTCGGCCACGATACAAACTAACTGGCCATAAAATTAGTCGCACTACACCGCCGTAACCGATTGTCGGTTACGGCTTTTTTATTTTTAGATAAATGAGATACCAACTCTCCTGCAGAAAAGCGATAAGGACGGCGCAACTGCATTTCTGAAAGATCGGCAGTTGCACAAGCATTTTTTTAATATCATTTATCAATTCCGCGCTTTACAAAATCAGGCGCATTCCGCTTATTTGGGGATAGAATTCAAATCAATCACACTCTCTTATGTCAGTACACAAAATTTGGGGTACTCTCCTACTGTTTTTTATTACCGCAAGCGTTGCTCTTGCTCAAAATCCGGCCGATGGCGTAGCCGAAATGGACTACTACCTGCCGGATGATGTAACCTACAACGAATCAATTCCAACACCGGAACAGGTAATTGGCATGGTGCCCGGCGAACGGCACGTACGCCACGATCAGCTGGTGCAGTACATGCGCGCAGTGGCCGAAGCGTCTGATCGCGTAACGCTCACAGAATATGGACAGTCGTACGAGAAGCGTACGCTGCTGTATTTAACCATCACATCGCCAGATAATCAGCAGAATATTGAAGAAATACGCAAAAATCATGTGGCGTTGACGGATGCTGACCAATCGGAAGAGTTAAACGTAGATGAAATGCCCATTGTGTTTTACATGGGCTATAGCATTCATGGTGATGAACCGAGCGGATCCAATGCGTCCATGTTGGCGGCGTATCATTTTGCAGCTGCGCAGGGACCAGAAATTGAAGAAAAGCTGCAGAATTCGGTCATTTTGCTCGATCCCAGCTTCAACCCCGACGGCCTGAACCGCTTTGCGCACTGGGTGAATACGCGGCGCGGCAAAAACGTAAACCCGGACCCTAACAATATGGAGCAAAACCAGCCGTGGCCGGGCGGGCGAACGAATCACTATTGGTTCGATTTAAACCGCGACTGGATGCTGGTGCAGCACCCCGAAAGCCAGGGTCGCATCGAAAATTTCTACAACTGGCGCCCCAACATTTTGACCGACCATCACGAAATGGGCACCAATTCAACCTTCTTTTTTCAGCCGGGTATTCCCTCGCGTACCAACCCGCTGACGCCCGACAAAAACCAGGAACTCACGCAATCCATAGCCGAGTTTCATGCCGAAATTCTGGACGAAAACCAGCGTCTGTACTACTCAAAGGAAAGTTTTGATGACTTCTATTACGGCAAAGGCTCAACCTATCCCGATATTAATGGCTCTATCGGTATTCTATTTGAGCAGGCCAGCTCGCGCGGCCATGCGCAGGAAAGCGAACACGGGGTCATTACCTTTCCGTTCACCATTAAAAACCAGTTTTTAACGTCACTTTCTACGCTTAACGCCGGTACGGAAATGCGTACGGAGATTCTCAATTATCAGCGCGATTTCTTCCAAAATGCGGCTGAAGAGGCCGAGGATGCAGAAATTCAGGGTTACGTATATGGGGCATCCAACGACCAGGGACGCACCTATCATTTCACCGAGCTGTTAAAACGCCACCAGATTCAGGTGCATGAACTGGCCGAGCAGCTCGAAGTGGACGGCAAAACATTTGAGCCAGGCTCATCTTATATCATCCCCACGGACCAAAAGCAGGGCCGCATGGTAGGTGCATTATTTCAGCGCGATACTACCTTCACCGATAGCCTGTTTTATGATGTCTCTGCCTGGACGATGCCATACGCCTTTAATTTACCATATGCCGAGCTGGAAGGCTCGCTGGACAGCGACTTGCTGGGGAATGAAATTAATGGCCTCCCTTCATTTCCTGAAGGCCAGCTTGTGGGCGGCGAAAGCGATTACGCTTACATCTTTGAATGGGATGAATATTATGCACCACGGGCTTTGAACCGGCTCTTAAAAAATGACGTACGGGCCAAGGTCGCCACCAAGCAATTTGAAATGCGTATCGACGGGCAGCAACGCAGCTTTGATTACGGAACCATAATGGTGCCGATGGGTCCCCAGAGCGTGGATAGCGAAAAAATTCACGGATTAATCAAAGAGGCCGCTCAGAATGATGCGGTAACTATATACGCGGTAAATACCGGCTTAACACCGGGCGGTTCTGATTTAGGCAGCGGCTCATTTGAGAGCCTTGATAAGCCGAACGTAGCCATTATCGCGGGCAGCGGCACCAGCAGCTCGCAGGTAGGCGAAGTTTGGCACCTTCTTGATCAGCGGTATGACATGACACCCACGCTCCTGACGATTGATGAGCTGGACGGCGA
>NNSL01000454.1 GCA_003123965.1 Balneolaceae bacterium SMO_bin1 | reverse complement strand
ACTGCCCCTCCGCTTTGGCCTTATACTCATCTAGTTTCTGGTTCCACTCGCGCAGCTGCGATTCAAGTTTGTCGATGTATTCTTTTCGTGAAGCCATAATGATAAATGATTATAAATTAGCGTTATTCGAGATGACTGCGCAGCATCCATGCTACTTTTGAATGTACATGAAGGCGTTGGGTCAGCAGGTCAATGGTGGCCTCGTCGTCAGCTTCTCGTGCCGGGTCCAACGCTTTACGTGCGGTACGCAGCACCTGCTCGTTGCCCACGGCCAACCGTCGTACCATTTCCATGGCTTCAGGCTCTTCGGTGGTTTCATCAAGGGAGGTAAGCTCATGGAATTCCTTGAATGTACCGGGTGCTTTGTGACCCAGCGCGCGAATGCGCTCAGCAATTTCATCCACAGCATCGGCAAGTTCGGTGTATTGCTCTTCGAACTGTTCATGCAGCGAATGGAAAAGCTCACCAGTTACATTCCAGTGATAGTTGTGGGTGCGCAAATACAGCAGATAGGTATCGGCCAAAACGTGCGACAGACCTTCTGCAATATCTTTTCTGTTGTCTTCGCTTATGCCAATATTAATTTCCATTTTAGCCATTTTATTAGTGGTTTCCGTACTCATAACTAGTTGAATACTTGATTGCGGATTATTTACTTCTTAGATCCTTAAACTTTGCACAACAAAGATCTTTATCGTGTTCTAATCTTAATCAGTAACTCCATATAAAACATACGATTAAGAAACCGCAATCATTCCAACATTTTCATAGAACGTGCCTATGCTGCAGATAATTATGAACCTATCCACGCCTAGCCTTCTATATCGTGCACCTCTTTAAGAATACTTGCAGCTTCTTTGTCATCTTGCTGCATCACCCGGTGCTGTAAATTCGTAATAATTTCTTGCTGGGCCTCATCAAACGCTTTTTGTTTGGCCTCTTTTTCGGTACCGGTACGAATTAGGTCATACACATCATCGGCACGTACTATGCTATACAGGCGATCTTCATTAAAGGCGTGCGAACGCAGCTCTTCGTACTTGCTGAATAGTTCGGGGAAATCTTCGTTATGATCAGCCCGTTCGATAATCTCAACATGTTCAGGACCTTCTGCACTGAGTGGTGTTTTACAGAGATAGAAAAAATTTTGTTTGTATCGCATAAGGTTTCTACAGAATTCGGTTTGAATATTATGTGCGTGTGTAACTGATTGTGTAAATGTACAAATTATTTGTTCTAATTTTAACTGCTTCCGGCTTGAAATTATTCGGCATAAGCCAGATGTTCGTTCTATCTTAGATGCATTGAGTGGTACTCAATTTTTAAGCTGGTTTATGTCGTCTGAAATACCATTAGTATTTGTACTGCTGGCAGCAGCTCCTTTACTATTCTTCGCGATTTACGCCGATTTCACAAAGATAGGCCTTCCTATTAACATAATTTTTTGGATATTAGCTACCGTATTCATCCCAATGATTTGGTCCTTTTTAAAATATGCGCAACTGGCTTAAAAAAACGTTCAGAATCACTTCTTGGCTGCCGGGATACGCTTCCGATGATTTTACGGGAGATTTAAAAGCGGGTCTCACTACCGGTACCATGCTCATTCCCCAGGGCATGGCCTATGCCGTTATTGCCGGCATGCCGCCTATTTACGGTTTATACGCCGGCGTTATCCCCCTTCTGATTTATCCCATTTTTGGCACTTCCCGGCATTTATCTGTTGGACCGGTAGCCGTAGACATGCTTATTGTGGGCGCAGGAGTAGGGGCATTAACCAATGGAGATCCACAGCAGTTTATCGCGCTTGTTATTCTGCTCACCATGATGACCGGCATTATGCAGCTTATGATGGGCGCATCACGGCTGGGGGCACTTTTCAACTTTTTCTCCCGCCCCGTTATTGCCGGTTTTACCATGGCGGCCCCAATTATCATTGCCTTTACCCAGCTTGATAATTTGCTTGGCCTCACCCTTCCCGATACGCAATATGTCGTCATTATCGCCCGTGATGTGTTACAAAACCTCGGGCAAATCAATCCGGAAGCTTTGTATTGGGGCGGCATAGCCATAGCGGTACTGGTTTTGCTGCAATATATAGTACCACGGTTTCCCGCTTCGGTGCTGGTGTTATCGGTGAGCATAACCGTAGCTTGGCTATTCGGTATAGGAACAAACGATATTCAAATTGTAGGATCGGTGCCCAGCGGTTTGCCCACTATTGCCCTTCCCGAGATAAGTCTTGGTGATATGCGGCGCCTGCTGCCTACTGCCCTTACGCTAGCGCTGGTGCAGTTTATGAGTGTTGCCTCGCTGGGCAAAGCTTTTGCCAAACGTCATGATTATATGGTGGACTCCAACCATGAGCTGGTTGCCATCGGGGCATCGAATTTTGCCGGCAGCTTCTTTAGTGCACTTCCGGTTTCGGGTAGTTTTTCGCGCTCGGCCGCAGCCGAACAAGCCGGGGTTAAAACGCCTTTTGCAAACATAATTACCGCAAGCCTGCTTATTCTCACGCTCATTTTCCTAACCGATCTGTTCTACTTTTTGCCCATGCCGGTGCTCGCGGCCATCATTATTGTTGCCGTCTTTGGGCTGATTGATATTGAGGAAATAAAATTTCTGTTCACCACGAAAAAAAGTGACGGGGCTGTTGCCATCTTTACATTTGTGTGTACGCTTTTTATCGGTATTCAGGAAGGCATACTACTGGGTGTAGGCGCCTCCATGATTACCCTGCTGTACAAATATAGCCGCCCCGCAGTAGCTGAACTCGGTATTATACCCGACACCCGTCTATTCAAAAATGTAGCTCGCAATACCGAAGCCAAACGCATTGAAGGCATTCTTATCCTGCGAATCGATGCTTCGTTTTCGTTCATCAATGCCGATTTCTTCCGCGATTTTATCCTTGAGAAAAGCGATGATCAGCACGACCATACGCAATTTGTGATAATGGACGGCAGCAGCATAAACATGGTGGATACCACGGCCATCGATTCGCTTACCTCCATCATAAAAACGCTGCAGAGCTGGGATATGGAGCTCTACATTGCAGGGCTGAAAGGGCCCGTGCGCGATGTAATTGCAAAATCGGGGTTGAAGGAATTTCTCGGGCCCGACCATTACTGCGACAATACGCACGAGGCGGTTGAAAAAATTCTGAAAAAGCTTGACGCAGCCGATGAGGGCACAAGGTTTAGTACCTACGACGAAATAAGCAGCTAAGTGCGCTGCCTTTAGACTGCGGCGGGCAACTCGTTATCAGTTCAATTTATTTAATAGCTTCGGTGTCATCATCCATTTAAGTGAGGCCATACCCTCCCGAATCTGGTCCCATTCGTTCGCAGGCTGCTCAAAACAGGCCAGGCCCGCTGTGGGCATTCGCACCGAACCGTTTCCACATAGTCGGCGGGCAATATCCTCGAGCTTGGGGTTATGGCCCACCAGCATAATCACATCGGTGGGGGTCTGTGCATTTTGAATAGATTCAAGGTAATCCTGAGAGGAGCCATAATACAAATCTTCGTTCCACTGCACGATATTTTCGTGGAGATTCGCCCCCTCCATAAAAAGCCGCGTGGTTTGCTCAGCCCGTTTAGCGGGTGATGATATAATGATACCCGGCTGGTACTCAATCGATTGGATAAACTGCCCCACCCGAGGTGCATCTTTTTTGCCTTGTTTTGCCAAGGGGCGATCATAATCTTTTTGGCTGGAATCGTCGTGCGACGACTTGGCGTGGCGAAGGAGAAGAATGTATTTCATGATGATTAATCGATGGTTAGGAATTTATCTGACCTAGTCGCATAAATATGGGAAATCGAACTTCTTTTATCTCGTCTTTGTCCCAATATTCTTCAATTTCCGCAATCACACCGGGTACCGGGTTGTAGCCTTCTTCCTCTTTTATTTTCTGCACAGCCGACCACGAGTTAAAATATCCTTCCAGGTCGCTGATACTCCATTCGTAGCTAGCATTAAAGTCAGGTGATTCAATCTCTTTAAACGGAAACGGGATAGTACTATAATGATGATCCAAGTACGACCGGTTTTCTGTAAAGTAGTTCGTGAATGCATCATCATAAAATTGATTGATAATGGGGTTCAGCACCTTGTTCACCCGCACCATACCGTAGCCAATTACGGCTAACAAGGCTCCGTTTTTTGCTGTCCGCCTCACTTCTGCATAAAAATCATCAATGTTAAACCAATGTACAGCCTGAGCTACAGTAATCAAATCGAATGCATCATCCGGGAAGGGAGTATTTTCTGCAGGCGCATTTAAATAAGTGATATTTGATTTTTGCGGAGCAAAACTCATCTGTTCACTGCTGATATCACTGGCATACACGCGTTCAAAATAATCGGCAAGCCGCCGGGCTACCTGCCCAGAACCTGTGGCGCAATCCCAAGCCGCACTTTTTTCGTCCAAGAGCGCTAAAATAAAATCATATAATTCTTGTGGATACCTGGGCCGATATTGCGCATATGTACGGGCTTGCTCCGAGAAATTATCTTGCATCTCAAATGAGTGTTTTTGGGATTTACCTACACCAAACTTATGATTTCTGACTAAATATAATCGGCTTTTTAAATATATGCTTTGGAGCAAAAAATGACAGCGTTGCCCCGCGAGCCAGCATAAATGAAACCATGGCCAGCCAGATGGCATGATTTCCTAAATGGGGAACGGCAATAAAATATACCGGCAGAAAAACTACCGCCGTGGCAATAAGCATGGAGTTACGCATCGGAACCGTGGCCGTAGCCCCGATAAATATGCCGTCCCAGATATAGCAGAAACTGCTTACCGTTGGCCCGGCGATTGTCCAGCCAAATACCAACAGTGCCGCTTGTATCACCGGTTCCTGGTCGGTAAAAAGGCGCAAAATAGTTTCATCAAAAAGAGCATACACGCCACTGGCCATCACCCCGAGCCCGATACCCCAGCCGAAGCAGTATTTTACAGCTGCATTTACTTTTTTCTGTTCGCGCGCGCCGGTAAACCGGCCAATCAGGCTTTCGGCGGCGTAGGCAAAACCGTCGATGCCGTACGATACAATCATCCAGAGCTGCAGCAATATGGTATTGGCCGCCAAAATAGTATCTCCAAAATTAGCCGATTTGGCCGTAAAAAATGAGAACGTAAAAATGAGGCACAATGTGCGCAGAAATATATCGCGGTTCACGGCAAAAAACTCTTTGATACGGGCCAACTCCAGCAATTTTTGCTGAACAAAGGCATTCAGCCAATCGCTGTATTTGTACCAGAGCAGCCCCACGGCCAGCAGCAGCCCCACATACCGGGCAATGAGCGTACCGTATGCCACGCCGTCAACATCCATATGCAAACCATAAACAAAGGCCACATCCAATATGATGTTCAGCGCGTTCAATACCACGGTAACAATCATCGGGTAGTAGGCATTTTGCATGCCCAGAAACCAGCCATTAATGGCATACAAACCTAATGTTGCAGGCGCCGACCAGATTCGAATGTAGAAATAAATGCGGGTATAGCGTTCTACTTCAGGCGAAGCATCAACAATGAGAAAACCAAGATCGGCGATGAAAACCTGAAGCAGCAAAATGAGAAAACTAAACACCCCCGCTACCACAAGTGCGCGGGCCAGCGTCATGACGCTCTCGGTTCTATTTTCTTCTCCATACGACTGCGCCGTAAGACCCGTGGTGCCCATGCGCAGGAAACCGAATCCCCAGAAAATGAAATTAAAAATCATGCCGCCCACTGCAATGGCACCCAAGTAATACACTTGCTCAAGGTGCCCCAATAGGGCGGTATCTACGGCTCCCAGTAAGGGTACCGACAGATTGCTTACTATATTTGGAACTGCCAGACGTAGTATTCGCTGATTCAAAAAAAGCGTGGTTTTGCTATCTGGTTAGGATTTTTCCGTACCGGGCTTTCTGGCATCAATCCAGTTTTGAACCATACCCAGCACAAAAAGAATGGCAATTACAACCCCGGTAAGTATGGCTGATATTACATATTCACCCAATGCAACAGCCATGCCCAGCCCCGATATAAATAGAATAGAAGCTGCTGTAGTGAGTCCTTCTACGGTACTCTTTTGATCCTTAAAAATAATAGTCCCGGCCCCTAAGAAGCTGATTCCCGTAATAATGGCCTCCATAATACGAATAGGATCTGTCTGGATAGTTTTTAAAATCTGACTCTGCGAAAATTGGTGAATCATAATATCACCAAGAAGAACAAAAAGCGTGGATGCCCCCGCCACCAGCATATGTGTACGCAATCCTGCTGGTTTGTTAGCCCACTCTCGTTCAAGGCCGATAAGACCGCCGAGAAAAATTGAAAACACCACCTTTCCTATAATTACCCATTGTGAATCTACTTCCATAATACGTTATTTGTTAGCTGATCTTATAATTTATTAAGGTCGCAAAAATTATTGGTAATCTCATTCTGATATGGAAATTAGTTACTGGCAAAGCCGTTGGCAAAACAACAAAACTGGCTGGCACATGGATGAAGTTTTTCCATTGCTCAAAACTTTTTGGCCGCGCCTGCAAATTAAACCCGGGACCTCCGTTTTAGTTCCACTTTGCGGAAAGAGCCTTGATCTTGACTGGCTGGCCGCACAAGGTCATCATGTTATCGGGGTTGATGTATCCCAAAAAAGCCATAAATGAAGTTATGGATCGGCTCGAAGCGACATTCACCGAATCAACAAAGGGCAACCTTACCTGCTATACTTCTGATACCATGACGCTCTGGTGGGGCGATTTTATGAAACTGCGCCGCGCCTGGCTCCCCGAGATTGGTGCCATTTACGATAAAGCCGCACTCATAGCTTTACCCCCGGAACAACGCTCCCACTATGCCAGCCACTTGCAAAAACTGGTTGAACCCGAAACACCGATGTTACTCAATTGTTTTGAATACAAGCAGGAAGAAATGTCGGGACCGCCCTTTGCCGTGTTCTATAAAGAACTGCAGCAACTTTACGGCAATCGATATCATATTAAGCAGCTGCACGAACGGTCGCTGCTTAACGAACTGTCTAACTTTAAAAGACGGGGCCTGCAGTCGTACCTCACCGAAAAAATCTACTATTTACAGCCCCTTCACCCAAAACCCTGAAAACTAGCTAATTGTGAAAAATTACGCTCAGATAATTCTAATGCCACAAAATTGTTAAATCTTTTGTATAGCAGAGTCATTTAATAGAAATGGTTGCATATCAACAAGTCGGCATGTATTTTCTTAAGGCTATTTTTTTGTGCAATCCAAAACTACATTATTTTATTAAATATGACTGTTGAAACCCGAAATAACATAATAACTATTGTTCTTGGCGTTGTGATTGTTGTACTTGGATGGTTTCTGTACCGTTCTATTGTTGAGCCATATGAAATAGTTGAACAGCGCCAGGAAATGATTGAGCGTGTACGCACCAACATGACACAAGTTCGCGATGCACTCGTGCAATATGAAAGAGAATACGATACCTTTCCTCCAACCGAAGGCGGTCTCGACAGTTTGATGCAGTTTGTCCGTAATGATTCTATGATGGTTGCCCAGCGCGACTCCTTTTTCCAGGATCACCCGGAAATCAATTACACCTTCAAGCTCGATTCACTGATCTATTCACCACGCCCGCCGCACCAGCGGTTTGAGTACACGCTTAATGATACCATAAATCCACCGCTGTACCTGCTGGCCGATCCCGATACTACATACGACGATCGAATCGGCAGCCTTGAACGAGCAAACCTACTTAACGCCCCAAGCTGGAGATAATGATTCATGCCGGAAAATGACACCAGTCTTGGACTTTGTTTTTTCGGCAATCAGCTTTTCTATGCTGCGCAAAGGCGGGACCGATACCCTGAATTGAGCCGTATCGGTGCTATCGATTTCAACTTTGATGTACCCGCGGCTTTGATCAATAATGACCAAAGCCATATGGCCGGCCTCCAGAGCAGCATTTCTTCACTCTCCGAGCAATTTCAGGTAGACCAGCTTCGCTTGCTGCTCCCGCCCAACGCCGAATGCTGGGCCATGTTGCCAAAATTGGCCTGTGATGATGCCGACGAGCGTGAAGACTATATTAATATTTTGATGAATGGCATGGAGCGCAAGCAAATAGCGCCTTCGTGGCACAGCCTCAGCAAAGATAATTTTAAGCTCCTCCGCCTGCGCACCGAATCTACCCTCAAAGGATTTCAATCATTGAGCTCCGGTTACAACGGCGTCGAATTCAGCAGTGCGTTTGAAATTGGTAGCAAATGGGTTGAGCATGTCAATCCGGGCGGCTCGTTCTTAACCATTGGTGCTTTTGGCAACTGTATTTCAGTTAGTTCATATATCTTAGGCAAGCTGCGCGGGGCTACCTTCATTGAATTTGACCACCCCGACGACCTGCCCTACTTATGGCTGCAGCAGGCCCAAAATCTGCCTTGGCTGCAAGGGCTGCACGAGCAAATTCAGGTATTCGGCCAAAATGCGTATCACATCATCGAAATTCTGCAGCCCTTCTGGGACGACGCCGGAACCATTACCAAGATGGACTCTCTCGAGAAAATGCAGGTGCAGGCTGATGAAAAAACCTATGGATTTGATCTTGAATTGGCGTTTCCGGCCATCATGCTGGCCCTTCTCTAGCGGTTAACCATCACCAAACCAGCATTTTGTTTATCTTGCAATTTAGCGCTCAGCTCATACTTTTAAGGAACGCAAATAAATTTTATAACCACTATGCGCATAATAACCGGCATTTTAAAAGGCCGTAAAATAGAAATTCCCAGCTCGCTTGATGTACGCCCTACCACCGATCGCGTAAAGGAAGGGCTATTTTCGGTGATGGACAGCCGGCGGTACATTCAAAACTGCACCGTGCTCGATCTTTTTGCCGGATCGGGTAATCTAGGATTCGAAGCACTTTCGCGCGGCGCCAAAAACGTCCTTTTTGTAGATCAGGAACGTCGCAATCTGCAGTACATTGAAGAAACAGCCCAAGAATTTGGTGTTGATGCCCAGGTTCGCACCGCTCTGCTCGACGTGGAAAATTTTCTGCAGGGCCCGGCTGTGCCGTACGACATCATTTTTTCCGATCCCCCCTATACCTATCGCAATGTTGAAGGAATTGTGGAGGCCGTACTTACCGGCGGCTGGCTTAAAGATCATGGCTGGCTCGTTTTTGAGCATAATAAACGCCACGATTTTCGCGATCATCCGCATCTGTTGTTTGAGAAAAAGTATGGGCGGACTTTAATTAGTTTTTTTCAGGGGCAACCTGTTACTGAAGACAAGAGCTAACCAAACAGACCGCCATATGAAGAAAGTAATCGGTTTCTTGCTCGTAGTTGGCTTTATTAGCTTTATTTTCCTCAGCATTGATGTTAGCAAGCAGCTACAATCAGCTTTTCCCGAGCCGTGCAGCGAAGCCATCACTTACAAAATAGGCACGGTAAGCTCAGTGTATAACATCAGCGAAGAAGAATTAAAAAAGATACTTCAACAAGTTGATACGGTATGGTCGGGAGCCGTTAATAAAAACCTTTTCAAGTATAGCGAAACTGGAAGCATTGCCGTAAACCTGGTATTTGGTGAACAGCAGCGATTCATAAATAAAGAGCGGGCGGCCTCGGTTAAGATAAATGCGCAAAAAACCTCGTACCGGCACAAAGAACGAGCACTTGAGCGAATAAAAGAAGATCACCAAGAGCTAAAAAATGAATACGAAGCTTTGGTTAGCGATTTTCGCGACTTACCGAGCAATGGCCGGTCACGCTCCAAAGCCAAACGGCTTATAAATCAGATTCGGCAAAAAGAAGCCGCACTGAATGCAAAAACGGAAATGATTAACCGGCACATTCAGGAACTAAACAACATTTCCACCCGGATTTCTGAAATGGTTGATGCCTACAACGAGGAGTATGGTTCACTGCGCAAATTTAACCAAGGGGATTACCAGGAAACTGCCGAAGGGAAGAATATCAATATCTACGGGTACGAAGACCATGCGGAGCTGCAGCTGGTGCTGGCACATGAAATGGGGCACGCGCTGGGCCTTGAACATGTCCAAAATTCGGAGTCGGTAATGTATTATCTTATGCAAGATCAGCCCACGGAGCGCCTGGCCCTTACCGCCCAAGACATTGCGGCCCTGGAAGCCCGGTGCGAAAATTAGACTGATAATAAAATTTATTCACATGAAAACTCTTGCACTTTATCCCGGTTCATTCGATCCCATAACATTTGGGCATCTCGATATACTGCAGCGGGCCACCGAACTTTTTGATACCGTGATTGTGACTATCGCCATTAACAGCAGAAAAGAAGCGGTATTTACGGGCGATGAGCGCGAAGAGCTGCTGCGCGAATGCTTGAAAGAAAAGAAGTGGGCTGAAAATGTGCAGGTAGAGCAATTTGAAGGCTTGCTTGTGGATTTTGCCAAAGAAAAAAACGCCCAGACCCTAATCCGGGGCGTGCGGCAAATTTCCGATTTCGAATACGAATTTCGCATGGCCCTCACCAACCGCCGGCTTGCACCCAGCGTAGATACCGTGTTTCTGATGCCCAACGAGCAGCTGACCTTCATCTCTGCTTCGCTGGTTAAAGAAGTAGCGGCCTGGGGCGGCGACTTATCCTCGTTTGTGCCCAACCATGTGGCCGAAGCACTGAAACTAAAAATGAATCCTCCTGAAGATTCCTAGTTAGACTCTAACAGCCTTCATTTGAAGAATTTACATAAGTGATCTTTAGAAATATCGCGCTGTTTTACCTATTTTCAGCTTTCGTATAAGCCGTAATTTTTTAGTTTAGTTGTTATGATTTCAAAACGTGCACAGTCGGTGGCGCCATCCGAGACGCTAGCTATATCTGCGAAGGCCAAAGAATTAAGCCGGCAGGGCAAATCCATCATTTCGCTCAGCGCGGGTGAACCCGATTTCCGCACCCCGGATCATATTTGCGAGGCCGCGATTGATGCTATTAATGCCGGATTTCACAACTACACTATGAATACCGGCACCCCCGAACTGCGGCAGGCCGTCTGCGATAAGCTGCGCCGCGATAACGGGCTTAACTACGAACCATCACAAATTGTGTGCACTAATGGGGCCAAGCAGGCACTTGGTTTCAGCATGCTGGCACTGGTTGATGACGGAGATGAAGTTATTATTCCGGCCCCGCACTGGGTTTCATACACCGAGATGGCAAAACTGGCCGGCGGCACGCCCAACGTAGTGCGCACCTCCTTTGAAAATAACTACAAAATTACGCCCGCTGAACTGGACGATGCCATCACCGATCAAACGAAAGTATTTATGCTCTGCTCGCCGTCTAATCCAACCGGCGCCTGTTATACTAAAAGTGAACTTGGAGCACTCGGCGATGTACTTAGCAAGTACCCCGATGTGTGCATTATCTCCGATGAGATTTACGAATACATTGTTTTTGAAGGCGAACATGCAGGTATTTTAGAAGCAGCTCCTGACCTGTATGATCGCACAGTAGTAATTAACGGCTTTTCGAAAGGATTTGCTATGACGGGCTGGCGACTCGGGTATTTGGCTGCGCCGCAAAATATTGCCGATGCAGTAGCTAAAATTCAAAGCCAGGAAACCTCGGCGCCCTCTTCGATATCACAAAAAGCGGGCGAAGCGGCCTATAAAAACGATCTCTCGACCGTACATGCCATGCGCGATGATTTCAAGAAACGGCGCAATTACATCGTAAAGGCGCTCAATGACATGGAAGGCGTTCAGTGTTTTAACCCTCAAGGGGCTTTTTATGTGTTCCCCAATATATCGGCTCACCTTGATAAAAAATCGCCAAAGGGTGATACTATTACTGATAGCACGGACCTCTGTATGTACCTGCTCGAAGAAGCCGGGCTGGCAGCCGTGCCGGGAGATGCTTTCGGCGAACCCGAGGGTTTACGCCTTAGTTATGCTTCATCCATGGATGATTTGCAAGAAGGAATGAAGCGGTTGCAAAACGGATTATCAAAGCTGCAATAACGGCAGTACCACTGCAAATTTAATACACCTGCATCGGTTTGGCACAATTTGTGCAATTATCGCCGATGAATTTTAACAATATTCTTTAGCTTATTATGCCTACATACGAATACAAACGAGAAGACGGAACTACTTTTGAAATTCGGCAAAGTATTAACGACGATGCCTTGGAGAAATGCCCCGAAACCGGGCAGAAAGTTAAGCGCGTAATTACCGGCGGCGGGGGCGTGGTATACAAAGGCGACGGATGGTACGTTACCGACTACAAAGACAATGACCGCAAGCAAAAAGCAAAAGCCGAGAAAAACAACGGCACTACAGATTCATCAAACGGCAAGAAAAAAACGTCGGCCAAAAAGAAGGAAACGCAAGCTTCCTAGTTCTGCCAATGTGAGTGAACAACGATCCAAATCGCACGAAGAAGCGCTTGAGCAGTTTATTCTGCTCTGGGGTGAAATGGCTTCGGCCTGGGGCATCAACAAAACCATGGCCCAAATTCATGCGCTGCTATATGCAGAGGCCGAACCTTTGGATACCGATACCATTATGCAGCGACTGGACATCAGCCGGGGCAATGCCAACATGAACCTGCGCAATTTAGTACAGTGGGAGCTGGCGCATAAAATTCAGTTTGAAGGAAAACGCAAAGACTACTACACAGCTGAAAAAGACGTTTGGTCGATTGTGTCTAAAATTATTGGCGAACGGCAGCAGCGCGAAGTAGCTCCCATTCGTGCCAACCTTGAAGAATGTTTGGAAAGTTTTGAGGCCGGGCGCGAGATGACCGCCGAGGAAGAGGAGTTCAGGGAACGCATTGAGAATTTTATTGAATTCCTTGAAATGTTTGAGCGCTTTATCGATGCCATGTTGCCGTACATCACCAAGAAAAACCTGAAGTTTTTAAAACAGCTCGTAAAGCTGGCTGAAATGAAAGAAAATATAAAAGGCCGGCTTAAAAATGACTCTCAAACCAACGACGATGAGTAGTAAAACCACGCGAGAAAAAGGCAGCGAAGGCGAAGCAATAGCAGCCGCCTACCTGGAATCAAAGGGATATACCATACTTGAACAAAATTACTTTTTTGAGCGCGCAGAAGTGGATATTGTAGCATACGATGAAACCGCAATTGTGTTTGTAGAGGTAAAAATGCGCAAAAATACCACCTTCGGTGAGCCGGCCGAATTTGTGACCGAAAAGAAAAAAAATGCTGGTATACAAAGCTTCTGAAGCGTGGCTTTACGAGCGCAAAATGGATGGATCACCCGTGCGATATGATGTAGTGGCGATCGTTCAAAAACAGAATGAAGCACCCGATATTCAGCATTTCAAGCACGCGTTTTACCATCGGCAGTGAGCCTTTCCAAGACCCCTGTAGCTGTTACTTTTGGAGAATAATCAACCGGTCTTTTAGTTCCAGGCCTGAAAAGTTATAGGCCCGTTTTATCCAACGTGCTGTTTCTTCACGGTAAAAAATAACGTGGGTTTCGTCGTGCACATAGTGCCAGTTCTCAAAATCGATGTCATCGGAATAGCGCAGCGTCATGCAATAAAGGTGTCCGCCTTGTGTCAGCAGTGATTTTAGCAACCGGAACTCTTTGCCCGGGCTGTGGAAATGCTCAATCACCTCACTCGAAATAATAAAATCGTAAATCGTCTGCATTGCCGTGGGATCTTTATCGAAATACGGATCATACGTGGTAATGTAGTATTCATCCTCCCGCAACAGCTTGGCGGCCACCGGTCCCGTGCCCGATCCATAGTCCAGTC